>JACDEP010000024.1:0-7007 GCA_013816325.1 Methylotenera sp. | reverse complement strand
GCGCTTTTAATCAGTTTCCATTTAGCATATAAAAAATCAGAAAAAGAGAGTGTAAAAGGCGGATTACCACCAATGTTATAAACTAGCCTTCTAAGTTCATAGATGTTTTTATTGATTTCATTCGATCTGCGTTTACAAAAAGAACTCAACATCTCGTCTGAGAGAGATTCAGATAGTTTAAGAAAATATTCCTTTTCTACGCATAAAACCTGAATAAGATTGATCAGCGAGAGAATAACAGTATGATTATCCAACATTTATATCCCTAACCCAAATTAAAACTAACTAGTAATTAAGCTAGCTCATTATTAAGACCTGCCTGGGTTTCGTCTATCGGATATCAATACTTTCGATTGTCGGACAGTTCTTACGTCAATAGAAAATTGATAGAAAGCATTAAAAACCTATCATATAGCTCGCTATTTTTACAAATAATCCATTGAGTTTTTTTTCTAGCCTTTGCACATTGGCTTCTCTAATACGCTTTTTGTCTTCGAAAAGTTGCTGGGCTGCTACTGCCAATGTTTCATAGTCGCTTTGAGCATTTAGTTTACGCACCGCAGAAGACTTTACTTGGAACGTTAAGTGCCACTCTATTCTTTGTTTGATGAGTGCTCTAAGGAAGCCTATAGTAGTAGCGTAACTTGAGTAAACATATGCTTGGCGCAGATCTGGAGAATATTCGTGAATTTCAATAGAGTCTTTTTTAATGACTACATCGGTAAAAGCATTGGATGCACCTAAAGCTTTACAGGAATACGAATTGGAGTGTAAGAAATGGATATTACTTTTTGGCGTTATCGGTAATAACCTCATGCTCATTAAGACAGAGTTAACAACATAATGGACAAAAAGGTTTTTGAAGGGCATGTTTTCTTAATAATCTTGTACTAACGTTTCAGATGTTTTTCCCTGCTAATATAGTAATTAACAATAAGTATCTTCGCAACCGTACGCAACAACCATACGCAACAATCATACGTAACAAACAAACGAAACAGTTCTACGTTTTTACGGTTGTGTTTTACCGCTCCATGTTCGCCGCAATATTTATTTACAATATTTGTGAGTAAATTTGAATAGGATAGATGAAGAGATTTGGTCATTATTTCTCACTTTTATAGGATGGAAACTAAATTGCCATTATGACTCTAACTCCTTATAATTAAACACTTTCTCATGTATTTAAAGTGAGAAAGTTTTATTAAAAAATGTTCGCTATCACCTAAGCTTTTTAAATTTAAAGCTTTTTAAATTAAATGGTCAGGTTTATAAATATGAACAAAGATAAAGCTGAGCAAGCAAGATTAGAGGAACTGCAATCCTATTGCATTTTGAATACATCGTCTGAAAACGATTTTAATAACATTACCCAATTAATAGCTAGCATCTGTGAAGTTCCTATCGCTACTATTTCTTTTATAGACAAAGACCGAGAATGGTTTAAATCAGCAGTAGGTTTAAACGATAGTGAGAATGACCGAGAGATTTCTTTTTGTGCACAGGCTATCTCTCCGAAAAACATTTTCATTATTCCAGATACTTTATTAGATCCTAATTTCTCTTCAAACCCCATGGTAACAGGGCATCCACAAATCCGTTTTTATGCAGGGGTTCCTCTCATTTCACCTGGCGGCTATACGCTTGGTATCCTTGCTGTTAGGGATTTTCGTCCACGTGTATTGAATAAACTGCAAATTGAAGCTTTAAAAACCTTGGCTGATCAAGTAATGGTGCAGCTGGAAACGCGTCGCCAAAAAAACAAGCTTGATCAAATATCCAATGAACGCGATCAAATTAATAAAAGACTTACTCTGCAATCTGAGCGATTGGAAAAAGAGCGGGAATTCCTTAGCGCTCTATTGGAAAACTTGCATGAAGGAATAGTGGCCTGTGATGAGAATGGCAATCTATCGCTCTTTAACCATATAACGCGTGAGATTCATGGCATGTATGAAGAAAAACTGCCCCCTGAACAATGGGCAGAACACTACGATTTATACCTACCAGATGGCAAAACGCCTATGCACGTGTCCCAGTTACCGCTTTTCCGGGCCTATGCTGGCGAAAAGGTCATAGACGAAGAAATGTTGATTGCTCCAAAAAATTACCCGACAAGGATAGTAAAGTGTAATGGGCAACCTATCTTCGGGGGCGATGGTAAAAAGCTCGGCGCAGTCGTGGCTATGCGCGATATTACTGAGCAAAAAGTCAGGGAAGTTGCCTTGGCAAAGAGCGAGGCTAAGTTATCCGCCATTTTTAACCAGTCTTATCTATATCAGGGATTGATGGACTCAGACGGCATCGTCATAGACATCAATGATCTTGCCTTGAATGCCTGCGGTTACAAACGGGGGGAGGAAGTCGGAAAAAAATTCTGGAATACGAGCTGGTGGGGTGGCGATATTAAAGTCTCGGATGATGTCTATAGTGTCGTAAAAAGGGGTTTAAACGGCGAGATTATCCAAGCTGGAACAGATTACTTTATAGCGAGTGGGGAGCGAAGGCAAATGGAGTTTGTGCTATCACCGATTCGCGATGGGATTGGCAAAGTATCTTATTTGCTTGTATCTGGCCAGGATGTTACTGATCGTAAAAAGTCCGACACCGAACTAGCACGAGTGAACCGCGCATTGCGCTTACTAAGCTCATCCACCAATCTTTTAATCCGGTCTACAAATGAAGCAAAATTGCTTAGTGATGTATGTGAACTGATTGTAAAAGTGGGTTGTTATGAGATGGCCTGGGTTGGCTACTCAGTTGATGATCCAGAAAAGTCAATAAAACCAATCGCACATTACAAAGGCTTATCTTATCTCAAAGACATTAAACTCTCATGGGCGGATAACGTTGATATCGGGCAAGGTCCAGCCGCTAGAGCTATCCGAGGTGAGCAAGCTGTCATCATTGAAGATATATTAAAAGATTTTAGTTTTGCTCCATGGGCGGCATTGGCGATTAAAAGTGGGTATCGAGGTGTTATATGTTTGCCATTAATTCATAACAATCAAGTATTTGGTTTAATTGCTATGTATGCCAAAACGCCAATAGAAGTTGTAAGCAGTGAAATAAAATTGTTTCAGGAGTTAGCGGATGACTTGGCTTTCGGCATCCAAAATATTCGTGCTTTAGAAGAAAGTCAGCGTTTTCATACTGCTTTATATAAAATAGCTGCCAGCATCTCTACTATGGTTGATCAAAAGTTTTTTCTCCAACTTACTAAAAATATGTGTGAAGCAACGGGCGCAAAGATGGGCTTTGTTGCCAAATTGCAAGCGGGCGATGTGGCTACGCTTCAAACGCTAGCAATCGTTAAAGATGATTCGGAGTTTGAAGAGCTAAACATAGTAATTGACTCAGAATCCACCGCCCAGCTCATTAACAAAGATAATCTAGTATTAACTGATCTCAGCTTTTTGAATAAGCTACCAACATTAAAAAAGTTAGGTTTTAAAACCTGTGTAAGGCATCGATTAACCGATCTTAGCGGTGCTGTTATAGGTGTAATGGCAGTGATGTTCACCCAAGCTAACCAAGATTCCAATTTTGTTTGTTCATTGATAAAAATATTTGCTGCTAGGGCCGGTGCGGAGTTGAATCGTCTGGAATCAGAGCGGCATATTCGAGAGCAGGCTTCACTGCTGGATAAGGCTCAAGATGCAATTGTTGTGCGTGGTTTAGACCATCGAGTACAGTTCTGGAATTTCGGCGCAGAACGTTTGTATGGCTGGACCAAAGAGGAAGCGATTGGAAGCTTAATCGAAAGATTGCTCTATCCTGATACCACGCATTTCAATATTGCCATGGAAAAGCTACAAAAAAATGGTGAATGGAATGGTGAGATTGAGCAACAAACTAAATTTGGGGAAACATTGGTGATCGAAAGTCATTGGACTTTGGTCTATGACGACCAAGGCAATGTGCAATCAGTATTTACTACTAATACCAATATCACGGAACGTAAAGCTGCCGCAGATAAGATTCAATATCTGGCTTTCTATGACCCGCTGACCAAGTTACCGAATCGCACTTTACTGTTGGATAGATTGAAACACGCATTGAATTCGTGTGCACGTACCCACCGATACGGCGCACTATTATTTATTGACCTTGATAATTTCAAATCATTAAATGACACCTTAGGTCATGATATAGGTGATTTGCTTTTGATAAAAATCGGCGAGCAACTAAAAGCCTGCGTACGTGCCACGGATAGCGTAGCTCGGTTTGGTGGGGATGAGTTTGTAATAATGCTTGAAAACCTGAGTACATCATCCATTGATGCGTCATTTATAACCAAAAATATAGCAGAGAAGGTGCTAAGTAGCCTTAATCAACCGCTTAGCCTTGGTGTCTATGAACACCAAAGCTCGGCCAGTATCGGCATTACTTTATTCTCAGACGAGGAAAGAAATGTCAGTGAATTGCTCAAACATGCTGATTTAGCCATGTATCAAGCCAAGGCCATGGGCCGTAATGCGCTGCGCTTTTTTGACCCTAAAATGCAATTAGACGTGACTTCTAGAGTTTCCTTGGAAGCAGATTTGCGTCAATGCCTAATCAAGAATCAACTTTCTTTAAATTATCAGCCACAACTTAATGTAGCCGGGGTAGTGGTGGGAGCTGAAGCGCTATTACGCTGGCACCATCCGGACCGGGGCATGGTATCTCCGGCAATGTTCATCCCTGTTGCTGAAGAAACCAGAATGATCTTACCTATTGGGCATTGGGTTTTGGAAACTGCTTGCGCTACTTTAGCGAAATGGGCAATGCGGAGTGAGACTTCTAAATTGACCTTGGCAGTGAATATTAGCGTACGGCAATGCCGCCAAGTTGACTTTGTAGAGCAAGTATTTGGAATACTAGATCAAACGGGGGCCAATCCTAATAGACTTAAATTGGAGCTCACAGAAAGCCTGTTCGCGGAAAATCTTGAAGACATTATTGAAAAAATGCACAGGCTTAAAGAAAGAGGTATTTATTTTTCATTGGATGATTTTGGCACTGGCTATTCCTCTCTTTCCTATTTGAAACGGATGCCTTTAGACCAGTTAAAAATTGACAAGTCATTTGTCAGGGATATTTTAGAGGACGCCAATGATGCAACAATCGCTTTTAGTATTATCGGTTTGGCGCAAAGCTTGGGTTTGGAAGTAATTGCAGAAGGCGTTGAAACCGAAGCACAACGGGAATTCTTGTATAAGAGCGGCTGTAATTTTTTCCAAGGGTATTTGTTTAGCCAGCCTTTGACTAGCGAGTTGTTTGATCAATACTTAAAAGTAAACAAGCTACAAACTTAGTATTAATTATTCTAATTTGCCATCGTAAACTACGATAATGCTAAGGCTAGATTAATACAGTTATATAGAATTTTGTTATAGAAATTAAGAATTTAAGTTTCTAAAAATCAAGCAAGTTTAGTCATTAAGCTCTCTGGGCCGAATCAAAAATTCGGAATTGATTTTTGCCTGAATTTTTTGAAAGATACATCGCACTATCAGCTGCAGTGACCAATGCCTCAATGTCTTGAGCATGCTCAGGGTAGCTAGCGATGCCTATACTTATCCCGAGTTTGATGTCTTGGGTGAGTATAGAAAGTATTGGTTTTTCATCGAGCGCCGCAATAATACGGTGTGCTAAATGCTCAAGTTCCTGAATGGTTTCAAAGTTTTCTACTATCAAAGCAAACTCATCTCCGCCAACCCGCGCAAGGAATTCAGACGTTCGCACTATTCTTTTTATCCTATTTACAGTTGCGATTAGGGCCTCATCACCAGCATCATGACCGTAATTATCATTGATGCGCTTGAACCCGTCTAAATCCATATAAAAAAGTGCAAAAGATGTTTTTTTCCTTTGAGCAGAGGCCAGTGTTTGCTCTAAATGCTCATTGAAACTTCGCCGATTAGGTAAAAAGGTGAGTGCATCATGCATGGCAAGATGCCCGAATTGCTCAGCTAATCTGAGATTATTCTTCGCATTTTCAAACAGCCATATCGTTCGGTAATAACTAAATAACAGTATGCCAATGATTAAAGACATCGTAATGATTGATCCCATCACCAGCTCTTTGAGCTTAGTTTTCACGAGGACTCTCACTTCATTTCCTAATTTGGCCAGGTCTTGATCAGCGCCTTGCAGCTGGCTTCTTATCTGGTCCATAACGATCTTGCCATCGCTATCAGTAGGCCTTAAGTGCGGCGCAAAAGAACCTGCATTCAGTTCCGTCTGGATATTCCTTTTGATAATATCGAATTTCTGATCAATGAGATCTGGCAAGCCTTGTAAACGCGTTGTCAGCGACGGGAAGTCTTTAGTAATGTCTGATAAGTTTTCTAGAAGAAGCGAGTAGCTATTCAGTGATCTTTCGTAAGGTTCCAAAAACTGGACATTACCGGTTAAAAGATAACCTCGTTGGCCTGTTTCAGCTTCTATCATCGCATTTATCAAAATAGTTATTTCATAACGAGTCTCTTCGATTTTGACTTGTTTCTTGCCAAGCTGAATTAATTGTTCGGCTGATATAAAAATCCACAGCATTGCGATTAGCAGAATTACTGAAGCCGTAATTAGGGGGAAAATTATCTGTTTACGATAGTCCAATACGGCCATGCAGTTACCCTTTCTGATTAATAAACACATCAGTTCAAACATTTTCTAAATCAAGCTAGAAACATTCGAGGTGCTATCTTATTAGATTATCTACCTTCATCGGACACCGACGAAGCAAAGTGATTCACCAATTCATTACCGTAGTTGAATTCTTACATGCGATTCAGATGCTTACTTATATTTTTTAATTTAATTATCTCTTATAAAGTCCTTTGAATTTCAAAAAGGCTTGAGATGCTAGCTGATTCTTTTACTTTAGTATTTTTAAGCATAATCATCGGTCTACCTACTTTATCGCATTTATATTTTGCTAATATCACTGGCCAAGTTGGCGATATAGGCAAGACTGCAGAATCAATTTTGAACAAGATGAGTTTCGCTATTCGCGACCATGG
>JACDEP010000023.1:12295-18768 GCA_013816325.1 Methylotenera sp. | reverse complement strand
GGTCAGCGCCGCCTTCCAAGGTGCATTGCTTGATATCGGCAATGTCGCTATCAAGGTCGATCTCATAGTGTTTACTTTGCATAAAGTAAGCCCTCATTAGAAGGCCTTATTGAAAATGGATTAGTTTTTTGCAGTTTAGTTTAGAAACACCCTCACATTACGTGGATGTACATATACCTTAGAACCGACTGACAGTTCGAGTTGCAAAAATTTTTCTCTAGTCATTTCTGCTTCAACAATTTCAAATTGGTCATCGCGTTGCAATTCAAGTCTTACTAATGGCCCTAAAGAGTGGATATAGCTCACAATTGCAGAGAAGGCAGGTTTTTGACCATTTAATTCTTTTTGAATATCAATGTCGTGTGGACGCACGTAAGCAAGTGCAGGGCTGTTTTGCGTTTCTTTAAAGCTTTCTATTTCAACCTCAATATCGCCAATATGGGTTTTACCTTCATTCACGCGGCTATGGAATAAATTAACATTCCCAAGGAATTGGTAAACAAAAGGTGATGCGGGTTTGTCGTATACCTCTTGAGGTGAACCCATTTGCTCGACCTTGCCGTGATTCATTACAACAATGCGATCAGCTACTTCTAAAGCTTCTTCTTGATCGTGCGTTACAAATACACTGGTGATATGCAACTCATCATGCAAGCGACGTAACCAGCGACGTAGGTCTTTACGCACTTTGGCATCTAAGGCGCCGAACGGTTCATCTAATAGTAAAACCTTAGGTTCAACGGCTAAAGCACGCGCCAAGGCAATACGCTGACGTTGCCCGCCGGACAATTGAGGTGGGTAACGGTCAGCTAGCCAATCGAGTTGGACTAGTTCTAATAATTCATGCACACGGCGTTGAATCTCGTTTTCGCTAGGTCTAGTCTTTCTCGGACGTACCCGTAAGCCAAACGCCACATTTTCAAACACAGTCATATGACGGAATAAAGCATAGTGCTGAAAGACAAAGCCGACTTGCCGGTCACGTACATTGCTATGGATCGTATCGTTACCATGAAAATGAATACTGCCATTATCAGCGGTCTCTAAGCCGGCAATGATGCGTAGCAAGGTGGTTTTTCCGCAGCCTGACGGTCCTAATAAAGCGACCAATTCTCCGCTAGGGACATCAAGACTGACGTTATTCAACGCGCTGAAACTATTGAAATTTTTCTGGATATTACGAATCTCGATACTCATATTGATTCCCTTCTAATAATTAGTTTGTGCACTTCATTTCTTAAGGCATTTTTGGCCGTTTGCCATTCCACATAGGATTTGAGCACCAGCGTAATCAGCGCTAAAAAGGCAAGTAAGGAAGCGACGGCAAAAGCTGCGGCATAGTTATATTCGTTATAGAGGATTTCAACGTGTAGCGGCATGGTATTAGTAAGGCCGCGTATATGGCCTGACACCACTGATACCGCTCCGAATTCCCCCATAGCACGTGCGTTGGTCAAAATCACGCCGTATAACAAACCCCATTTAATATTAGGAATAGTAATGCGCCAAAAAATCTGCCAGCCAGATGCGCCTAAGACTAAACCTGCTTCTTCCTCTTCTTTACCTTGCGCCTGCATAAGTGGAATGAGTTCGCGCGCAATAAATGGAAAGGTAACGAAAATAGTAGCGAGCACAATCCCGGGAATGGCAAATACGACCTTTAAATCATGGTTAGACAGCCATTCGCCAAACCAGCCTTGTAAGCCAAATATCAATACATAGATCAACCCCGCAATGACCGGTGAAACTGCAAAAGGCAAGTCAATTAAGGTTATCAATATACTTTTGCCTTTAAACTCGAACTTGGCAATGGCCCAGGCTGCTGCTAAGCCAAAGACCAAGTTAAGTGGTACTGCAATAGCGGCCGCAATCAGGGTCAGCTTGATAGCGGAGAGTGCATCAGGCTCTACTATTGCGCTAATATAAGTGGCAAAGCCTTTGCGTAGGCCTTCAGTAAAGACCGCAGCCAGTGGTACAAATAAGAACAAACTTAAAAAAACCAACGCAATAGTAATAAGTAACCAGCGAATCCAAAGCGGCTCGGAGGTTGCGCGACTACGCGCTACCTTAGTGTTATACCGTATGTACTGGCTAGTTGGTGTGATGAATGCTTGAGGCATGTGTTTAGATTCCAGTTAGTATTTATATTTTTATAAGTTAACGGGAAGCCGTTAAACGGTGATTCGTCCACCACTGCAGTGCATTAATTAGCAGTAACAAGGCAAAAGAGATACCTAGCATTACCACAGCGACTGCAGTAGCGCCCGCATAGTCATATTGTTCAAGCTTAGTGATAATGATGAGTGGTGTAATTTCAGACACCATAGGCATATTACCTGCGATAAAAATGACAGAACCATATTCACCAATTGCCCGAGCAAAGGCTAAAGCAAAACCGGTCAATAAGGCTGGCCAGATTGCCGGCAATATAATTTTGGTGAATGACTGAAATCGATTCGCCCCTAGGCTTGCAGCAGCTTCTTCAGTTTCTGCTTCTAAATCTTCTAATACAGGTTGTACCGTACGTACCACAAACGGCAGGCCGATACATGTGAGGGCGACAATGACACCTAATGGCGTAAACGCAACTTTAATCCCGAGAGGTTCTATGATGCTACCGATCCAACCATTCGCTGAATAAACCGCAGTCAGCGCGATGCCGGCCACTGCGGTGGGCAAAGCAAAAGGCAAGTCAACCAAAGCATCAATAATTTTTTTGCCAGGGAAGGAATATCGCACCAATACCCAAGCAGTCAGTAAACCAAATACAGCATTGATAAGCGCCGCGATCAAAGATGCGCCAAAGGTTAATTTATAAGAGGCAACTACCCTAGGGGCGGTGACCACGGCCCAGAACTCATGCCAGCTTAATTCTGTAGTTTTTATGAACGCTGCTGCTAAAGGGATGAGTACAATCAAGCTCAGATAGACTAGGGTATAACCTAAGGATAAACTAAAGCCGGGAAGGACGTTTTTACGTTTTGCCATATTTTCGATTTCTAAAAGCTAACGTTGCCTCTTAAATTAAGAACGCATCGTTCGATAGCGCGTAATTTAGCAGAGCCAGTTATAATTTAAAAATAATATATTCCTATATTTATATAAGAAAATAAGCTATTGAATGGCTATTAAGCTACTTTGCGAACGCTGGATTTAGCCAAGGTTTTAAAGAGAGTGGATGGTTGCAATTCTTTTGCAGTGACGGGTTTCCCCAGAAAGTAGCCTTGCAGTAAAGTGCCACCTGCTTGCACAGCAATATCCAGTTGATTCTGAGTTTCGATACCTTCAATGATGGGTTTCGCTCCAAGATCACGTATGAGTTGATCAAATTTGGTAAAGCCTTGCGTAACCTTATATTGTGCTCTGCTTCTTGGATAATACTTAAATCCAGCTTCACATAATCCGGAGATAATTTCCATAACCGATCCAGATTAGAATTCTTCTTGCCGAAATCATCTATTGCTACGTGATAACCGCGGTCACGGTAGTTATCAATTGCTGCCAGCAATTGTTTGTCCTGTTCAATTAATCTTTCAGGAATCTCAATTACCACCCGCTTAGTAGGTACGGAGTTCTCATGCAAGATACGCTCGAATACTTTACCGTGCGCATTTACTGTAATGAGTAATTTCGGATGCACATTGAGGAACAAAAGGCCATTTTCTGCATAGACCTGGCGGAAGTTAAGCACATGCAATGTACGGCTCACTCGGTCAAACGGCACCAATTTCCCAGCTTGCCCAGCGTAGCTGAAAGCGAATTCCGGTGTGCTGTCGAGTTCTCCTCCAAGTGATGGCCTTAATAGTGCTTCATGGCCATATAAGTCACCCGCTTCACTATCATAAATCGGCTGGAATGCACTATTAAGCCTTACACCTAAATGCTTAATTGATGTGATTGGTAAACCCCTTGCTATGGCTAACACTTATGTAGCGTTTAGCTTCTATAAGACAGCTAGTATTGAATGCAAGTATCCTTAAATTAGCAAAAAAAATCCGGCGCTTTGTAGGACGCCGGAATAAATAGATGCTTTTTTAAATACTTTATTTAGTCAACAGCATCAACTGGTAAGGATTTTTTACTGAAATACCAATCAACCGTGTCATAACCTTCTGTATGGCGAATTTCTGCAGCTGCTTGGGTTGCCGGTGCAGGCACGATGACTTTATCACCTTTTTTCCAGCCTTCTGGCGTTGCCACCTTGTGTTTATCGGCAACTTGCAAAGCTTCAACCACGCGCAATACTTCTTCTACTGAACGACCTGTAGTCAATGGGTAATAGATAAACGCACGAATCAGGCCTTGGTCATCAATAATGAATAAAGCACGTACCGTTGCGGTTTGTGATTCATTCGGGTGAATCAAACCAAACTTAGCTGCAACCTGGCCAGCCCTGTCATCAATTACCGGGAAGGGAATGCTCACATCAAAATTTTGTTTGATATTGTCAATCCATGCTAAGTGGCTAAAGTTACTGTCTTCTGAAACTCCTAGCAACTGGACATTGAGTTTTTCGAAATCTTTTGCATACTTGGCAAAGCCGATAAATTCAGTGGTGCAGACCGGAGTGAAATCGGCAGGATGCGCAAATAGCACTACCCATTTTTTGCCCGTATAACTGGAAAGCTTGATGGGACCTTGTGTAGAGTTAGCTTCAAAGTCAGGTGCAGGTTCGTTGATCCTCGGGATACGAGGAAAGTCCGCATTGACATCTATCGAATTGGTCATAATAACTTCCTTAAATACGCTTAGTGGTAATGGATGAAAAGGTTTTGACAATCAGCCTCTGATGCAGTATTGGACTCAATACTTTGTAATCGGTTGCGCAAAGCGGCAGAACCATTGGGCGTATAGATCACTTTGATACCGCGCTTCATGGCGTTTTTCTTCACCTTATGCGTAATGGAATGACTGATCCAGTTGGTGATTAACACAATAAACTTAGTGTTGTACGGGATGACCTTATTACCATACCCAACCTTACGGCCAGGCCAGTGGTTGATATGGTCGATACCGTAATTGACCAACACTTCTTTTATACCGTTTATTTGGTCGCCACCTACAATCAAAGCGGAATGCTTTGAAATACTTAAATCTGCTGAACTCATGATAAGAGCCTCCTGTTCACGCAGGACCAAATTTTGTCTGGTCCTGCGATGTATTACCCGATGTTATTCAAGCTAGTTATTATTTCTGATAAATTTGGTCAAAAGTCCCGCCGTCAGCGAAATGCGTTTTCTGCGTTTTTTGCCATCCACCAAATTCTTCATCGATTTTCACTAAATTGACTTTAGGGAATTGATTCTCATACTTTTTAGCGACAGATTCTAAGGTTGGACGGTAATAATTTTTGGCTGCAATCTCCTGACCTTCTTCGGTATAGAGATAGTCCAAGTAAGCTTTTGCCACTTGCTCGGTACCATGTTTCTTAGCGAACTTGTCCACTACAGTCACGGGTGGTTCAGCTAAGATAGAAAGTGAAGGCACGATGATTTCAAATTTACCAACGCCTAATTCTTTTTGCGCCAAGAAAGCTTCATTTTCCCAAGCCAGCAATACATCGCCGATACCGCGTTCAACGAAGGTGGTGGTAGCACCACGTGCACCACTGTCTAAAACTGGCACGTTTTTCAGCAATTTACCAATAAATTCTTTAGTCTTTGCTTCATCACCACCATATTTTTTCTGTGCAAATGCCCATGCTGCTAAGTAGTTCCAGCGAGCACCACCAGAAGTTTTAGGATTTGGTGTAATCACCGAAACGCCAGGTTTCACCAAGTCATCCCAATCTTTAATACCTTTTGGGTTGCCTTTGCGGACCAACAATACGATTGTTGAAGTGTAAGGTGAACTATTATGTGGCAAACGTTTTTGCCAATCTTTCGGGATTAATTTACCTTTCTCGGAAAGCTGGTCAACATCGTATGCTAAAGCCAGTGTTGCAACGTCTGCGTCTAGGCCATCAATAATAGAACGTGCTTGTTTGCCGGAACCACCATGTGAGGCTTTAATAGTGACTTTATCGCCAGTTTTGGTTAACCAGTATTGACTGAAAGCTGCATTAAAATCCTGGTAAAGTTCACGTGTAGGGTCATAAGAAACGTTGAGTAAGGTCACTTCTTTAGCAGAAGCAGCAATAGGTGCCGTTACACTAAATACGCTGGCTAACAGCGTTATGGCTAAAAGAGATTTTTTCATTTTTATCCTTGAAATACATTTTAAAAGTCGCAGTCATTCAAATAACAATGCCTGCTTTTGCTAATTAAAAACCAACTTGGAAACGGGCAAATAACGCGCGTTCATCCGGACGGTCTTTCACGCGATTGGTAGTAGCATTAAAGCCGTTACTGGCACCGGTACCAGGGTTGTAAGCCAGGCCTGTGCCGGCGCCACCATCAAACGATGTTTGTTCGTAGTTCAAAACAATCTTGGCGTTGGTATTTAGGTACCAGTTCACCCCAGCAGTCCAACTT
>JACDEP010000023.1:9273-12285 GCA_013816325.1 Methylotenera sp. | reverse complement strand
GCATAAGATTGGGTCAACGTAGGAACTGCATCAGCACCGGTCTGGGCTGCTAACTGGCCTGACTGATTTTTAAAGGCGTCGCTATCGATATTCATTTCGCTATAACGTAAAGCCAGCTCCCATGCGCCCCAGGCCCCTTTATCAAAGTCGAAATCATTTTTAGGTTTTACACCTTTGAATGATGAGTCTTCACCAGTTATCAAATATGTTGCTGCCACTTGCCATGCATCGTTGTTAAGGGTTTTATTAGTTCCTTTTAGAATGGTAGTTTCAGCTGTACTTAATGCAGTACCGCCCGCACCACCGGCAGCAGGTGCGCCGCCACTTGCCAAGCTCACATCCTGTGCAACACGTGCGTATTCAGCAATGACGCCAAACGGACCGTTGTAATAATAGGCCTGTGGTGATACGCGCAAGCGTTTACCATCTGCCAGTGCTGCTGAACTGTAACGGAAAAAAGTCTGTTGGCCGTTAGTCACGTAGCTAGGTAAGCCATTACGGGTACCATCCGCGGTAGTTGTATCAGTAAAGTTAAGATTTCTTTCAGCAGTCGCATCGGTGTATGTTGCAGCGATACCAAAGCCTAGACCAGATAACGCACCCGTATCGTCACTAAATGGTGTAGCAAATAACCGAGCGGTGATTTCTTTATCATTATCAAATTCAGAGCTTGTGCTAGCGTTGCCGCCATCTACCACACCGTTATTGAATCCAATGGCATAGCTCAGTTTATTGCTCAATACGTCCCCGAATATAGAAATACCTTGGTCACGGTTAGGCAAAATGTTGTTGGAAACATAGCTGCGTTCAATAAATTTCTGGTCACTGGCGCTTTGTAAACGCTCTAGACCTACATATGGTTTGTATTTACCAACACGTACTTTAAATGCTGGATCAAAACGACCATCAATGTAGGCATCAACTACAGATGCACTGCCGCCGGCAAACTCTTCCTGAAAACGATAATCGTATTTACCGAACAGAGTGCCGCGAATGTCCGGACGCAGGCGACGGGCTAGCCAGGTATCATTTGCATCATGGAAGCCTATGGTGCGGTCTAAACTGCCAGCGCGTGCATCACTACGATTCCGTACATCGTTAACACCATTATCAAAGTTGCGATAGTCATATTGCACTAAGCCACCAAGCTTAATGGAGTTCTTGCCATCAGCTGATTCTAAGCCGAAGCCAGTCGAACTGGCTTTAACAACTGGCGTTGCTTTCTTAGCCGCTGCAGCATCCTCGTCGTTAAGTTCCCCTTTGCGTTGCAGAACCTTAACCTGCTGGCTAAGCTCCTGTACCAAACCACGCAGTTCTTCAAGCTCTGAACTATCATTTGCTGATGCAGTGACCGGTAATGAAATAATGCCGCTGGCAATGAGCACGGTGGCAAATTTTGAAAATCTATATTGCATTTCTTTCTCCTGTTTCAAGCTTCCAGATTATGGTCAGCAAGATGACTAAGTTTTAGTTATTTACCCGCTGTTTTGCAGTAGGGTTAGTTTTTTGATTTTTCTTTGAAAGTGCTTTCTGTAGCGTGCTGGGTAAACCTGAACTTTTCACGCTTCTCAATTTGCGTAACACGACCTTCATGCAATACGATTTCTATCGAACCGAAGCCGGAGCCTTGTTTTAGCTCTTCTACAGCGCGCAATATCTCCTGCGCCACATCACGTTTCGGTGTAACCGTCTTACCATTAGTACTCACTAAGATGGTTGTACTTGCTGGACGTGGATTAATCGACATAGCTATCTCAAATCACAAATAAACGAATGCATGCACTATAAAATCTTTTTTTAATAACTAAAAATAATTAATTTTTATATTTTTATAATAAAAAGGAATATGAAGATTTCGAATCTTGTATATGTCGGCAGGATTAATTGAAGATAGGAATTCCAATTCATTGAATTGATTGGTATAATGCGCCAATAATTTTCGATGGGCTTTGTGCCCATTTTTTGTTTCTGGAACTTGCGCATAGGCATGTAACGCGCAGTTAGGAATGGGGTATAAGGGAATAACGATGCAAGATTTGCATACATTAATAGATGCGTCTGTTAGCCAGCTCGGCTATGACCTTGTGGATTTAGAGATCTCTAATCGGGGCAAGCTGTTGCGCGTATTTATTGACAAGAAGAATCCGGAAAACATTAAAGATAGCGTCAATATTGATGATTGCGTGCTAGTGAGTAACCAGCTCGGCAACCTATTGGCGGTAGAGAACGACATAGACTATGACAGACTGGAAGTGTCTTCAGCCGGTATGGATCGTGTAATTAAAAAAGAAGCGGATTTTATGCGCTTTATCGGTGAGCGCGCGACGGTTAAATTGCGCATGGTGATGGAATTGCCGCAGGTAAACAAAGAAGAAAAAGTAACAAGAAAGAATTTTTTAGGGTATATACGTGGGTTGGAAGCAGGTGTGCTGCTGCTTGAGTGTGAGGGTGAAACGTACCATATACCTTACACGCAAATAGATAAAGCGCGCTTGAATCCGGAATTTTAGGATTCTAGTTAACAACCTGCAATTTTTAGTCGGAGATAGATGATGAGTCGCGAAATTTTATTATTGGTAGATGCCTTGGCGCATGAGAAAAACGTTAGTAAAGAAGTGATTTTTACTGCGTTGGAGCTTGCATTGGCGTCAGCCACCAAGAAAAAACATCATGATGACGCCGATGTGCGCGTCAGCATAGATCGCGAAACCGGCGAATATGAAACATTCAGGCGTTGGCAGTATGTGGAATATGATTTGCTGGAAAACTCAGCTTACCAAATCGACGAAGAAAGCGAACATGCTAAAGGCTTGAGCGTTGGCGATTATTATGAAGAGCCATTAGAAAGCATCGAGTTCGGCCGTATCGGTGCGCAAGCTGCGAAACAAGTCATTCTTCAAAAAGTACGCGAAGCCGAGCGCGAGCAAATTCTTGAGGATTTCCTAGCACGTGATGAAAAACTGGTAACCGGTGTTATCAAGCGCATGGAAAAAGGCAACGCGATTATTGAAG
>JACDEP010000023.1:0-9263 GCA_013816325.1 Methylotenera sp. | reverse complement strand
CGGCCGTATCGAGTCATTATTACCGCGCGAGCAGATGATACCGAAAGAGAATTTACGCGTAGGTGACCGTGTGCGCGCTTTCCTGTCGCGTATCGAACGCGGAGGCCGCGGCCCACAACTGATTCTTTCGAGAATCACCCCAGATTTCCTGGTGCGTTTATTTGAATTGGAAGTACCGGAAATTGAAGAGGGCTTGTTAGAGATACGCGCAGCTGCGCGTGATCCGGGTTTACGTTCGAAAATTGCAGTTAAAACCAATGACCAACGTCTAGACCCCGTTGGTACCTGCGTCGGTATGCGTGGCTCACGCGTACAGGCGGTGACTGGTGAATTGGGTGGCGAGCGCGTGGATATCATCTTGTGGTCAATGGAGCCGGCACAGTTCGTGATTAACGCCATGGCGCCAGCGGAAGTTTCCAGCATCGTGGTTGACGAAGATGCGCATAGCATGGACGTAGTGGTAGATGAAGAACAGTTGGCATTAGCTATTGGACGAAATGGTCAGAACGTACGGCTGGCTTCGGAATTAACTGGTTGGACGCTGAACATTATGACAATTGATGAGGCGGCTAAAAAGAACCAAGAGGAATATGCGAGTGTCAGCCAGCTATTCATGGAAAAACTGGATGTGGACGAAGAGGTGGCTGAAATCTTAGTGCAAGAAGGCTTTAGCTCCTTGGAAGAAATCGCTTACGTGCCATTGGCTGAGATGAACGAAATCGAGGCGTTTGATGAAGACACGATTGAAGAGCTGCGTAAACGTGCCCGTGCTGCATTATTGACCGAAGCCATCGCCAAGGAAGAGAAAGTTGAAGAAGCTTCAGAAGATTTGTTAGGCATGGAAGGCATGGATGACGAAACTGCACATCTATTAGCTTCAAAAGGTGTGGCAACCATGGATGAATTAGCTGAACTTGCGGTCGACGAATTGGTTGAACTGACCAGTATGGATGCGGAACGCGCGACAACCTTGATTATGACCGCCCGTGCACCTTGGTTTAAATAGTTTAGGTTAAAAAACTTAAGCATAAGCGATGTAATCATGTGAGCAACATGTAAATATTAGTAGATTAAGTAGTAAAACTGGCTAATAAAGCCTGTAAAAGATACTGGAGTAACGAAATGGCACAAACAACCGTAGAACAATTTGCTGGCGAATTAAAGCTGCCAACAGCATTGTTATTAGAACAGCTGAAAAGTGCTGGCGTGCATAAATTAAATGCTGAAGACCAATTGAGCGAAAGCGATAAAACAGCTTTGCTGGATCACTTGCGCAAAGAGCATGGAACACTAGCGCCCAAAAACAAAATTACCCTGACACGTAAATCCAGTACCGAAATCAGGAAAACGGATAACACGGGTAAAGCCCGTACCATTCAAGTTGAAGTCCGCAAGAAACGTGTATTAGAGCGTCGCGATGACGCGGATGTCTCAGAACAAGAAACAACGGTCAATGAAAACTTGTTGGCTGGAAGCGCTCAAGATCAACTTACACCAGAACCAGTGATTGACGACGTGCCTGAAGTTCTTGCGGAGCCTGAAGTGGAAGCTGCTGCTGAAGTGCCGGTTGAAGAGTTGCCACCACAAACTCCAGTTGTAGATCCAGCGGGTGAGGTGGCTGCTGCTGAGCCCGTTGTGGTTGCAAAACCTACAATAAGCCGTAAAGATCTATTGGGTGCAAATGAGATGGCGTTGCGTGAGAACGAAGCCAAGCGTCACGCTACTTTAGTAGCCATGCAAGCGGAAGACAGACGCAAGAAACAAGAGTTAGTGCAACGCCGCTTAGATGAAGAAGCTAAAAAATTAGCCGACACAGAAGCTGCGAAAGCGAAAGCTGTAAAACTTTCAGAAGGTACATTGCATAAACCTGTTGCAAAAGAAGGTGCTGCAAAACCTGTTGTAAAAGACGCCAAAAAAGGCAAGGGTAACAAAGAGTGGACTGATGCCGAGAACAAAAAACGAGGCTTGAAAACACGCGGAGCGGTCAGTGCTGGCCAAGGCTGGCGCTCACCTAAAGGTAAAAATAGATCGCATCAAAACGATGATGACCAGCAACATGCATTTACAGCGCCAACTGAGGCTCTTGTCTATGAAGTGCTCGTGCCAGAAACCATTACTGTGGCGGATCTTGCGCACAAAATGTCAGTTAAATCTGGCGAAGTGATTAAGACGCTGATGGGCATGGGCATGATGGTGACTATTAACCAAGTGCTAGACCAAGAAACCGCGATTATCATCGTTGAAGAAATGGGCCATATAGCAGAAGCAGCAGCACCGAATGATCCAGATGCCTTCCTGGAAGAGGAAGAGCATGCAGCAGCTATCATGGAGACGCGGCCTCCTGTAGTAACGGTGATGGGCCACGTTGACCATGGCAAAACCTCATTGCTGGATTATATTCGTCGTAGTCGAGTGGCTTCAGGCGAGGCAGGCGGCATTACCCAGCATATCGGCGCTTACCATGTGGAAACGCCGCGCGGTATGGTGACATTCCTAGATACACCTGGCCATGAGGCGTTTACTGCCATGCGTGCCCGTGGTGCTAAAGCTACTGACGTGGTGATTCTGGTAGTTTCTGCAGATGACGGCGTGATGCCGCAAACGATTGAAGCGATTCACCATGCTAAAGCCGCTGGTGTGCCGTTAGTGGTTGCAATCAACAAGATTGATAAGCCAGATGCGCAGCCTGAACGGGTGAAAATGGAACTAGTCGCACAAGAAGTCGTACCGGAAGACTTTGGTGGCGAAGTGATGTTTAGGGAAGTTTCAGCCAAAACCGGTAAAGGTATCGATGAGTTATTAGAAGCGGTATTGCTACAAGCAGAGATTTTAGAATTAAAAGCGCCAAGAAACACACCGGCTAAAGGCTTGGTGATTGAAGGCCGTTTAGATAAAGGCCGTGGTCCTGTGACCACTATCTTGGTGCAATCAGGTACGCTTAAGCGTGGCGATATGATTCTTGCCGGTTCTACTTTTGGTAAAGTACGTGCGATGCTGGATGAAGCGGGTAACGACATCAAAGAAGCTGGCCCATCTATTCCTGTAGAAATCCAAGGTTTGTCAGATGTGCCTAGCGCTGGCGAAGAAGTGATTGTATTGAATGACGAGCGTAAAGCGCGTGAAGTCGCATTATTCCGTCAAGGTAAATTCCGCGATGTGAAGCTAGCGAAACAACAAGCGGCTAAGCTTGAAAATATGTTCGATCAAATGGCAGAAGGCGAAGTCCAAACCCTGGGTCTGATTATCAAATCTGATGTACAAGGTTCTTACGAAGCGCTAGCCACTAGCTTACAAAAACTTTCTACTGGCGAAGTTAAAGTGAACATCATCCATACTGGCGTTGGCGCAATCAGCGAGTCCGATGTCAATTTGGCCGCAGCATCTAAAGCCGTGCTGATCGGCTTTAACGTCCGTGCCGATACAGGTGCACGTAAATTGATTGATACGCTAGGCGTGGATGTTCGTTACTACAACATCATTTATGAAGCAGTAGACGAAATCAAGGCGGCATTGAGCGGTATGTTGCCGCCAGAGCAAAAAGAAAGCATGATCGGTACGGTAGAAGTACGTGAAGTATTCCGTATCTCTAAAATTGGCGCGATTGCCGGTTGTTATGTACAAGACGGCATGATTAAACGTAACTCAAAAGTACGGGTATTACGTAACAATGTAATTGTGCATACTGGCGAGCTGGATTCTCTCAAACGCTTTAAAGATGACGTTAAAGAAGTTAAAAATAACTTTGAGTGCGGCCTCTCATTGAAAAACTACAATGACATTGAAGTGGGCGATATTTTAGAAGTCTATGAAATGGTTGAAGTCGCGCGAACTTTATAACTCAAAAATTCGTCATGATACGTCGTGCAACACTATAAACACTCGCTCCCATACTAACTGTATGCCCGCGTTTGCACTTATAGTTTCATCTAGTCTCATTTGAACTTTTAAGTTATCGGAATATATAAAACATGGCTAAAGATTTTTCACGTAGTCACCGCGTTGCGGAACAAATGCAGCGCGAGCTGGCGGATCTATTACAATTTGAGGTGAAAGATCCGCGGGTTGGCATGGTGACGATTACTGCCGTCGAAGTTACGGGAGATATGGCGCACGCCAAGATTTTCTATAGTGCAGCCAAAGCTAGTGAAAGTATGCAGCAAGGACTGGAAAAGTCCGCAGGCTATCTGCGCACGCAACTTGCTAAGCGCATGTTATTACGTACTGTGCCACAATTGCATTTCGTCTATGATGCATCCATCGATAACGGCATGAAAATGTCCCAATTGATTGATGAGGCCCTTGCTTCGAATCCCCATAAGCAATAATCTCCTTATTTAATTTTTATTCATCCCTTGCAGTACAAAAGACCTAAAAAGCCTATCAGTGGCGTGCTATTGCTAGATAAGCCTATTGGCTTTTCATCTAACCAAGCGTTGCAAAAAGCCAAATGGCTATTGCAAGCCGCAAAGGCAGGGCATACCGGTACGCTGGATCCCCTTGCAACAGGCTTGCTGCCATTGTGTTTTGGCGAGGCTACCAAGTTTGCGCACTATTTAACGGATGCTGATAAAACCTATGAAGCCTGCATTAAATTGGGTGTCACCACCAAGACCGGCGATGCTGAAGGTGAAGTTTTATCCACACAATCAGTTAACGTAAGCGAAGCACAATTCAAACAAGTCTGCGAAAAATTCACAGGCGAAATTACGCAAGTGCCACCTATGTATTCAGCGTTAAAACATGAAGGTAAAGCTCTTTATGAGTATGCCCGAGCTGGCATCGAGATTGAGCGTAAAGCGCGTACGGTTTATATACGGGAAATTCAATTTAATACGTTTGACAAAGATATCGCTGAAATTACCGTTACTTGCAGCAAGGGCACCTATATCCGTACGCTGGCTGAAGAGATAGGCAAGCAGTTGGGCTGTGGGGCGCATTTAATAGGCCTGCGTAGAACGGCTACCGCTAACTATTTAATTGCGCAAGCAATTACACTTGAACAGTTCGAGGTCATGTCTACTGAAGCACGTAGTGCTGCTTTACTTCCAGCGGATACTGCCGTCATGCATTTGCCCGCATTGACTTTCGACGCGGATAGTACGCATTATCTGCAGCAAGGCCAGTCAGTATGGAAAAGCGGAGTAGTCGTTAGTGGGATGCTCCGTTTATATACTGATGATCAAGTGTTTTTAGGTTTGGGCGAATTACAACCGGATGGGAAGGTTGGTCCTAAGCGTTTAATAGTAGTCACATAGTCAACATGAACGCTTTCAAAATATGCTTGATAAATCATAGTTTTATAGTTAAAATGCGCGGTTACTTAGTCAATAAAATAATCTATAGGATTTAAATGATTGGGTAACCGAATGCTTTAGCGGGAAAAATATGCCTGCTTTTGTATTGTCGCTAATCTATTAGGAATAAATGATGCCAAATACAGCTCAAGATACAGCAAAAATCGTTAAGGAATATCAACGTGCCCCAAATGATACTGCAAGCCCGGAAGTGCAAGTCGCACTTTTAACTAGCCGTATTACTTATCTAACAGAACATTTCAAATCTAACAAAAAAGACAACCACTCACGCCGCGGATTATTGGCTTTGGTAAGTCAACGCCGTAGTTTGTTGGACTATTTAAAACGTAAAGACGTTAGCCGTTATCAAACACTGATCGAGCGTTTGAGCTTACGTAAGTAATTTTTATAAAAGTGATTTGCTTGAGAAAATCTAGCGCACTTTTATAATTGTAAAAAAGCCGATTGCATGGTGATATGCGTCGGCTTTTTGCTTTTAAAAATTATCACAAAAGAAGTTAATTAACTGGCGTATTTCTAAAGTGCAGTGAGGCTAGGCAGCAAGGAGTAAGCAGCATTGATAGTACGAAAGGTACATCTAGGCAGCGAGCAAAAAGCTAACGAAGTATTACTCACAATCTAATAAAATACCAAGGCTGTTATTGGTTTAGTGAATAACAGTCTATTGATAGACAAAGGAAAAATAATGTTTAATAAAGTGAAAAAAAGTATTCAATACGGTGCGCATGAGCTCACTATTGAAACTGGTGAAATAGCCCGTCAGGCTGACGGCGCAGTATTAGTAAGTTACGGCGATACAGTTGTGTTAGTTACGGTAGTCGGTAAAACAGAAGTTAAAGCAGGCCAAGACTTCTTTCCATTGACAGTAGATTACATGGAAAAAACTTACGCGGCTGGTAAAATTCCAGGCGGTTTTTTCAAGCGTGAAGGGCGTCCTTCAGAAAAAGAAACGCTTACATCCCGTTTAATTGATCGTCCGTTACGTCCATTATTCCCAGAAGCATTTTTGAATGAAGTACAAATCGTAGCCACAGTCATGTCATCTGACCCAGAAATCGATTCTGATATCCCAGCAATCATCGGCGCATCTGCTGCTATGGCAATCTCAGGTATTCCATTCTACGGTCCATTAGGTGCGGCGCGTGTTGGTTATATCAATGAAGAATATATTATCAACCCTACTAAAGCACAATTAGTTGGGTCTGAATTGGATTTAGTCGTCGCTGCTACTGAAACTGCTGTAATGATGGTGGAATCAGAAGCGAAAGAATTATCTGAAGAAGTAATGTTGGGTGCAGTAGTGTTTGGTCATACAGCCATGCAATCTGTAATCACAATGATTAACGAAATAGCTGCTGAAGTGGCTAAAGACGCTTGGGATTGGGTTGCCCCTGAGCCAGATACAGCGATTATTGAAAAAGTAGCTGCATTGGCTAGCGCTGACGTAAACGCTGCATTCCAAATCAAGGCAAAAGGTGCTCGCTCTGCTAAGTTGGACGAAATCAAAAATCACGTCATGGCGGAATTGATTACTGAAATAACTTCAACAGAAGAAGCAAACAAAATAAAAACAGAGTTCTTCAATCTGGAAGCTAAAACTGTTCGTAGCCAAATCTTGAATGGCGAACCACGTATCGATGGCCGCGATACACGTACTGTGCGGCCTATTACGGTGCGTACTGGCGTATTGCCTCGCACCCATGGTTCTGCGTTGTTCACTCGTGGGGAGACGCAAGCACTGGTAATCGCAACGTTAGGTACAGGCCGTGATGAGCAAGTGATTGATGCGTTACAAGGGGAATACACAGACCGTTTCATGCTGCATTACAACATGCCTCCGTACGCTACTGGGGAAACCGGTCGTGTAGGCACGCCAAAACGCCGCGAAATTGGCCATGGCCGTTTAGCAAAACGCGCATTGATTGCTGCATTGCCAACAGCGGAAGAGTTTGGTTATACCGTACGTATCGTGTCAGAAATCACTGAGTCAAATGGCTCTAGCTCTATGGCTTCAGTATGTGGCGGTTCATTAGCCATGATGGATGCTGGTGTGCCTTTGAAAAATCACGTTGCAGGTATCGCAATGGGCTTAATTAAAGAAGGCAACCGCGTTGCTGTGTTGACTGACATCCTGGGGGATGAAGACCACTTGGGTGATATGGACTTTAAAGTTGCAGGTACTGATGAAGGCATCACTGCCTTGCAAATGGACATTAAAATCACAGGCATTACAGCTGAAATCATGCAAGTAGCTTTGGCGCAAGCTAAAGAAGGCCGCGCACATATTTTGGGTATCATGAAGCAAGCCATGAGTACAGCTAATACTGAAATGTCAGCATTCGCACCGCGCATCATTACTATGAAAATAAATCCTGAGAAAATTCGTGATGTAATCGGTAAAGGTGGCGCAGTTATTCGTGCCTTAACGGAAGAAACTGGCACCACGATTGATATTGAAGATGACGGCACAGTAAAAATTGCATGTACAAGCTCTGAAGCAGGAGCTGAAGCACAACGTCGTATCGCGGCAATTACTGCTGAAGTTGAAGTAGGTCAGACCTACGAAGGTACTGTGATCAAATTACTTGATTTTGGTGCGATCGTGTCATTAATTCCTGGTAAAGATGGCTTGCTGCACATTTCCCAAATCGCACATCAACGCGTAAATGCGGTTGGGGATTTCTTGAAAGAAGGCGATGTAGTGAAGGTTAAAGTGGTAGAGGCAGATGAAAAAGGCCGTGTGCGATTAAGCATGAAGGCTTTGATTGATCCACCAACTGAAGAAAAGACTGACTCAGCTGAGTAAAGTTAAGTAGACAAAAGCCCGCGAAAGCGGGCTTTTTGTTATTAAATGTTATGCTACTGCTTTGGCTTCGACCACCACTTTTAGCTTTAGTCGCTACTAGCTAGGTCATTGAATATTTTATGTCCTAAACAAGCATCTATTTAGCCACTTGTCTCTCACGCATTTCATCAAGCGTTTTGCAGTCAATACATAATGTTGCAGTGGGGCGTGCTTCTAAGCGTTTCAGGCCAATTTCAATGCCACAGCCTTCGCAGTAGCCATATTCATTTCCATCAATGTTACGCAAAGTTTCGTCGATTTTTTTGATCAATTTACGTTCACGGTCACGGTTACGCAGTTCTAGGGCCATGTCGGACTCTTGGCTGGCACGATCGTTAGGGTCGGCAAACATGGTGACTTCGTCCTGCATAGTATGCACGGTACGGTCGATGTCGTGACTTAGCTCAGATTTCCAGTCGTTCAGAATCTTGCGAAAATGATTCAGCTGGTTTTTATTCATATACTCTTCACCGGCTTTGGGCTGGTAAGGAGTGAATTGTTTAGTGATTACTTCAGCCATAATGTTGACCTAAAAATTCAAAAATGTTACTGGTTATAAAATTTAGCGCATGAGTGTACACTGAATAAGGTTTTGATGCAAAATCCTGCTAAATGCTTGAATTATTAGCATTTATAACTACGTTCACTCATTTCCAACCCTAATAGGGTATTTTCCATTAAGGTTGCCACGGTCATTGGGCCTACACCACCAGGTACAGGGGTAATCCAGCTAGCGCGTGTTTTAGCGATATCAAATTCCACATCACCGGCAAGTTTGCCACTCGGTAATCGGTTGATACCAATATCCACCACTATAGCACCTGGCTTAATCCATTCGCCTTTAATCAAGCCTGGTTTCCCGGCTGCTGCAACCACGAGATCAGCATTGCTGATAGCTTTGGCTAAATCCTTAGTATGGCGGTGACAGCTGGTGACAGTACAGCCCGCTAATAATAATTCTAAAGCCATCGGACGGCCTACGTGATTGGATACGCCCACTACTACCGCGTCTAAACCCATCAGCTCGATATTAGTCGCTTCTAACATCTTTATAACACCAAACGGTGTACATGAACGCAAGGTAGGCTGGCGAACAGCTAATC
>JACDEP010000150.1 GCA_013816325.1 Methylotenera sp. | reverse complement strand
GGTTTCCAACGGTTTTCAGAAATCCACGCATGAGCGGTGGTCAGAGCTTTGCCAATTATTCATTCAGGAACCCACTGCTGAAGCTACGGAAGAAGCCTTTACACTTACAACCCCCGTCACCAGTAACATGGATTTTGGTCGGTATGCCCAAGCCTTTGACGCTATAAAAAAATACATTATCGAAGGTGACTGCTACCAGGTTAATCTGGCGCAACGTTTCTCTGCTCAAGCTAAAGGCGATAGCTGGCAGGCCTATTTAAAGTTACGCGAAATCAGCCCTGCACCGTTTATGGCCTATATGAACTTTGGCGATCTACAAGTCCTGTCCGGTTCACCTGAGCGTTTTTTGCAAGTGATGGGCAGCCATGTGGAAACACGTCCTATCAAGGGCACAAGACCGCGTTCTGATGACAAGATAGAAGACCAGCAATATGCCCAGGATTTGCAAAACAGCATCAAAGATAAGGCAGAAAACCTGATGATTGTAGATTTACTGCGCAATGACATCAGCAAGAATTGTGAGACCGGTTCAGTAAAAGCCGATACATTATTCCAGCTGCAAAGCTTCGCTAATGTGCACCACTTGGTGAGCTTTGTGACTGGCACCCTTAAAAAAGGCAGGACAGCCATTGACTTGCTCCGGGGCTGCTTCCCAGGCGGGTCTATCACCGGCGCCCCAAAATTAAGAACTATGCAGATTATTGAAGCATTGGAACCGCATAGGCGGGGCGTATATTGCGGCGCGATCGGCTATATCGGTTTTGACGGTAATATGGACACGAATATCGCCATTCGAACGGCCATGTATTCTGCCAAAAATACTCAAACAGGTGAAATCAGCTTTTACGCTGGCGGTGGCATAGTGGCTGACTCACAACTTGAAAAGGAGTATGCTGAAACGCTGGATAAAGCCTCTAGCATGTTAAAAACTATGCAGTATTTTTTAAGGCCTTGATGAAGGGTTTTATGCAAAATAACAATAAACGAAACATAAAAATGAACCAACAGTCAGAACCACAATGGAAAAAATAGTTAAAGGTAAATCCATGTGGGTGGTAAAAATTGGGGGCAGCTTGCTAGGTTCGCCAGAACTAGCGCGCTGGCTTGAGTTATTCGTAAAATTCAGTGATGGCAAAGTCATTATCGTACCGGGTGGCGGGCTTTTTGCAGATGCCGTACGTGAAGCCCAAGCTCAATCTAATCTCAGTGACCCTGTAGCACATAAATTAGCAGTATTAGCCATGGACCAGTTCGGACTATTATTGGCTGGCATGAATCCTGGGTTGGCGACAGCGAGCAGCGAACTAGAAATTGCCGAGCGTACCTGGCAACATCGCGGAATTGTGTGGCTTCCGAGCAAGATGGTACTTGCGGACGATACAATACCGAAAAACTGGCAAGTCACTTCTGATAGCTTGAGTGCCTGGCTAGCGAATAAAATAGGGGCTGAACAGCTAGTACTCGTTAAATCGAGGCAATTGCCATTAGCCAAGCCAGATAATACAACTCCATTACAAACCTTAGTAGAAGATGGATTAATCGATACCCAGTTTATTGATTTTGCAACCGGTCAAAACTATAAAATATGGGCGTTAAACAAAGCGCATTGCCATCTTTTTGAACAAGGATTAAGCCTCAAGAATTTGGCAGAAAAAGGCTTGCAAATTAATATCACGTTACATTAAATATAGAAGCGAGTATCAAAAATGAACGTAACACCACTTAAAGCTTATTCTGAGCAAGAAATAGAAGAAAAACTCAAAGCTGAATTACCGCACTGGTACCTTGAAAACAGTTGGATACGCCGTAAATATAAAACCAGCGGCTGGAAAGCAACATTGATGGTGGTTAATACGATAGGGCACCTAGCTGAGGCCGCCTGGCATCATCCTGACTTGACGGTTTCATATGCCTTTGTGATTGTGAAGTTATGCAGCCATGACGCTAAAGGCATTACCGATAAAGATTTTGAACTCGCAAAAAAAATCGAGCAGGTAATTGGCTGGCAACCAGCGCAGGAGGGTAGCGCCCTAGAAGGCACGCCGAACGAGGATGCCAGGTTTAAATATATCAAATATGATTAATACTGCAGTAACATTACTAGCTGCAGCTCCTCGCCTATTGCTAGTCCAGCACGGTTGTTGGTATACGCTATTCACCTAAAAGCTCTGCAATAGCTTGCAAATGTTCTATATGCACGCATACCACTTTGATAATCACGATAATGGGTATACCGAGCAACATGCCCCATACCCCCCAAAGCCATGTAAAAAACAGCAGTGAAACGAATACGGCAGCGGAGTTCATTTTAGCGATACGACCGGTCATCCAGGTGGTAACAAATATACCGATAATAGTGGCGATGGTCATGGAAATGCCAGCGGTTAACAGTGCCATAGATACGGAGTTAAATTGCAAAAATGCGGCTACACCAACAATGATTGCTGTGACTATAGGCCCAAAGTAGGGGATCACGTGTATAAATGCCGCAGCCACAGCCCAAGCCCCAGCGTTCTCTAGCCCTACCATCCGCAACGCGAACCACATCAGCAACCCCACCATCATATTGGTGACTAGCAGCATGAATAAATAACGTTGGATTGAGTCATTGATATCCTCCAAAATTTTCACTGTTATTTTTTTTCGGGTTAATGAAGGCCCGGTAAGTTTTACTAATTTGCGTTTAAAAGTATCGCCTGAAAGTAGAAGGAAATAGGCTAAAAAAGCCATCGTGATGACAGTGCCTACCATACCGAAAATTCCCAATGAGCCACGCCATAAAAAATCGCTGATCTTAAATTTAGGTTCTTCAACAATCACGTGCATGGTTGGACTTTTTTTCTTTTCAGTCGCATTACCTACGGCGCTTGTAGCTGACTCAACCTGTGTAGCGGCCATTTGCACTTTCTCAATGCTACCCAGCGTTTCCCCATGCTTTTTGGCCAATATTGAGGTGAGTTTGGTCGAGGCTTCAGGCAACTTGGAAATAATAGACTGCACTTGTCCTTTGAGTGTGAAAGCGGCAAAGAAAAGGCAAGCAAAAAGCGCAAGTACTACAATGCTTGAGCCAAATACACGCGGGATTTTGATGTACTCCAACCATTTTACTAACGGGTTCAGGGTGTAGGATAGCAACACTCCCAATAAGATAGTGATGACAAAGCTCTGCGCCCAATCCAGTGCATAGATAACCACTACTGTTGTGATAATAACCAGTGCTAGATTCTTAATTTCTATCGGGTCATTTTCAGCTGGCAATAAGGCGTCTGGATGTGGCTCTTCAAGAGTGGTATTCGATTCAGTATTCACGACACGCTTCCAATTCTATTTAGTTGTTAGCAGAGAAATAAGTAATTTCTTTAAAAATAAATGTTAAATGGATTGACCATTGATTATACAGACAAACTTGTATTACATTTTTGATGTTTTTTGCGCAAATTTTTCTTTTTCAAATCGTCCAAAGTGCAGCATAACTGTTGGTAAAATCAACAAGTTAAGTATAGTTGAGGTGACTAGCCCGCCTACGATGATGGTTGCCATTGGGCCTTCAATCTCGCGTCCGGGCTGGCCACTGCCAGCTGCCAATGGTAGCAGTCCTAGTGCCGTCACTAAAGCTGTCATCAAGATCGAAGGTAAACGTTCAGATGCTCCACGGATGCACGTTTCTAATCCCCAGATGCAATTTTCTTCATCTATTAAATGTTGGTAGTGCGACACCATCATGATGGAATTCCGTAACGTGATACCGAATAAAGTGACGAATCCTACCAGCGAGCCTAGCGATATCCAGCCTCCGGTAAAAATCGCCGCAATCACGCCACCAATCAAAGCAAAAGGCAGGTTGGCAAACGTAAGTAGCAGGTTACGTAAACGGCCAAAAGCGATATATAGCATCAGGAATACAGCGACACCAGCAATAAGCGATTGCAAAATAAGTGCTTCACGCGATTTCGCATTGGCTTCCGCAGCGCCGGTAAATTCCAGATAGCTGCCAGCTGATAAACGAACCTCGCTATTTATTTTATTTTTAAGTTCCTTGGTAAACGCATCGATATCTCGGTTTACTACATTGGCGGTCACCGTTTGTATGCGTTTCGCACCGGAATGTAATATTTTGGAACGACCATTTTCCTGGACGATATCGGCAACATCTTTCAATCGTAATAATTTACCTTCTGGGTTGAATAGGGGCAGGTTGCCAGCTTCTTTTACATCTTCTCCGGCTTTGCTGGCTAATATCACACTCACGCCAATGACATGGCTACCTTCATAAACTTGGGTAATGGGTACACTCTCATACGCCAAGCGAATATTGTCTAATACGTCTGTGGGTTGCAAGCCCCAGGCCGCTAATTTTTCAGGGCGTAATCGCACTACTAATTGCGGTGAACCTGCTGGGGATTGCACAAGCACATCCGATGCGCCTTTTATACCGCGTAAGGTAGCGGCGATGGTCTGGGCATCGCGATCTAATGCATCCAAGTCATTACCGTAAATATTGATGACAGTGGTTGCAGCATACCCCGATATGGTTTCTTCTATGCGTTCGGTTAGAAAGGTATTGATGGCAAAGTTAACGCCTACAAAACCAGGTTCGATTTTGCCGTCATGATCATCGTCTTTCACTTCGCCAGCTAATTCTTTGCGGATGCTATTGAGAATGCGGCGTTGCTCTTCGGCCGATATAGCGCCGATCTCGATTTCAAATTCGCTGTAATGCGTGCCGAAAGTATCGGCGCCATTCGGCGCGCGACCGACCCATTGTGTGACAGATTTCACGCCCCTGATCTGGCGTATTACCGCTGACACTTTTTTACCTATTCGTAAGGATTCTTGTTCAGAGGTGCCCGGCACCGCCGTCATGTGCATGATGTAATGGCCTTCATGCAGAGCGGGAATAAACTGGCTCTTAAACAGGGGTAAAATCCCTAAACCTAAAGCAATCAATAACAGACTGCTAAGCGTGATGATTTTGTAATGCTTTTCTATGCGATAAAGCACATCGATATACCATTTTTTAATGCGACGTATCAGTGGCGGATCTATATTTTCTAGCTTGGCATTGCCCAATAGTAAATAACACAATGCCGGGGTCAATGTAAGTGCAACCACTAAAGACGCCAATATGGCGGCGATATAAGCAAAGCCCAAAGGTGCGAATAACTTGCCTGCTACGCCGCCCAGTGTCAGCAGTGGCATGAATACTAGAGCCACGATAATCGTGGCATAGACCACTGAACTGCGGACTTCAATAGATGCGTTGAATACTACTTGGTAAATCGGCAAAGGTTTGGTTAGGACACGGTTTTCGCGTAAGCGTCGGAAGATGTTTTCGGTATCGATAATAGCGTCATCCACAACCTCACCCAAGGCAATCGCCAGGCCGCCCAACACCATGATATTC
>JACDEP010000149.1 GCA_013816325.1 Methylotenera sp. | reverse complement strand
GAGATTTTGAGATTGAAACAACTTACCGCCATAGCCGCGTAAAAAAAGTAAAACGTAATAGCCAAATGTTTAATGAATCATAAATGTACCAATAGAAATGCAAGGATGGACTAAAGATATGTCAGCATCAATAGAAATGCCGGTAGTAAAAGACTTGTTCACAAATGATGGCCTTGCAAAAGGTCACGATGCTGACCATCCAATTTATTTGGATTACTCTGCCACAACGCCGGTAGACCCACGTGTGGCCGCAAAGATGATTACTTACATTACGGAAGATTTTGGCAATCCGGCCTCACGTAGCCATCCTTATGGCTGGACAGCAGAAAAAGCCGTTGAGAATGCACGAGAAGAAGTTGCCAAGCTGGTAGGTGCGGATCCACGCGAGATTGTATGGACATCTGGTGCTACAGAGTCTAACAACCTTGCAATTAAAGGCGCTGCTAACTTTTACAAAGGTAAAGGCAAGCACATCATCACCATCACTACTGAGCATAAAGCCGTGATTGATACCGTGCGCGAATTAGAGCGCCAAGGCTTTGAAGCCACTTATTTAGACCCGGAACCAGATGGCTTGGTTGACTTAGCTAAATTCAAAGCAGCGATTCGTCCGGATACAGTGTTAGCTTCTGTGATGCTGGTCAATAACGAAATCGGCGTGATTCAAGACATTACGGCAATCGGCAACATCTGCCGCGAAAACAATGTGATTTTCCATGTAGATGCGGCGCAAGCAACTGGCAAAGTGAAAATCGATCTGGAAACACTTCCAGTAGATTTGATGAGCTTTAGTGCGCATAAAACCTATGGCCCTAAAGGCATCGGTGCTTTATATGTACGCCGTAAACCGCGTATCCGTATCGAAGCGCAAATGCACGGTGGAGGTCACGAACGCGGCATGCGTTCTGGTACACTAGCGACCCACCAAATTGTGGGCATGGGTGAAGCATTCCGCATTGCACGTGAAGAGATGGAATTGGAAAACGCTCGCATACGTCGCCTGCGCGACAAGTTGCTGCATGGTCTGGAAACCATTGAAGAAGTGTATGTGAATGGCGATTTACAACACCGCGTACCGCATAACCTCAACATCAGCTTCAATTATGTAGAAGGTGAATCATTGATCATGGCAGTGAAAGGCATCGCGGTATCAAGCGGATCTGCTTGTACTTCAGCCAGCTTGGAACCGAGCTATGTATTGCGTGCGCTGGGCCGTTCAGATGAGTTAGCACACAGTTCAATCCGGTTTTCAATTGGCCGTTTCACGACAGAAGAAGACGTGGATTACACCATTGAACTCATGAAAAACAAGATAGGAAAATTACGTGAGCTCTCGCCACTTTGGGAAATGTTTAAAGACGGAATTGATATTTCCAAAGTACAGTGGGCAGCCCATTAATCATTTTAGTTTCAATTGCCTGACATTGTTGTCGGTCTGCTCGTTAGAAAACTAAACGTCGCAACCCTCCGCCTCGTCAGGCAATTGAAACTAAAATGATTGGAATTAAAGAATAAATTTAAGCGTTAAAATAAGAAGCAAAATCAAGGCGGTGAGCTGAAACAGTACGTTTTGTACAGCCAGGCGAACCAACACCGAGTTTGCGAAGTATTTTAATTCACATAGGAGAAACAACATGGCATATTCAGACAAAGTACTAGACCACTATGAGAACCCGCGTAACGTAGGCTCTTTAGACAAAAATGACCCGAATGTCGGTACCGGCATGGTGGGTGCACCTGCTTGCGGCGACGTCATGAAATTGATGATCAAGGTGAATGACAGCGGCATTATTGAAGATGCTAAATTCAAAACCTATGGTTGCGGTTCCGCGATTGCGTCTAGCTCACTGGTCACCGAGTGGTTGAAAGGCAAAACGATAGACGAAGCTTATGCAATCAAGAATTCTGCGATTGCAGAGGAATTGGCTTTACCGCCAGTAAAAATTCATTGCTCAGTATTAGCTGAAGATGCCATCAAGGCGGCTGTTGCAGATATCAAGGCAAAACAACTTGCGAAAGAAACTGTATAAGTTATGGCAATTACGTTAACACCAACCGCTGCTGACCGTGTTGAAAAATTCCTTGCTAATCGTGGCAAAGGGGTAGGACTGCGCTTAGGCGTAAAAACCACCGGATGTTCTGGTATGGCCTACACCCTTGAGTTTGTGGATGAGCTTAATTCTGAAGATACAGCATTTGAAAGCAATGGCGTAAAAATCATTGTAGACCCCAAAAGCTTGGTCTATATTGACGGCACGGAATTGGACTTCACTAAAGAAGGCTTAAACGAAGGGTTTAAATTCAACAATCCGAACGTAAAGGATGAGTGTGGCTGCGGCGAAAGTTTCACAGTGTGACCCAGAATTACTTTGAATTATTTGGGCTTACGCCCGTATTTAATATAGATTTATCTAAGCTAGAAACAAACTTCCGGAAAATACAATCGGAATCTCATCCCGACCGTTTTGTGATAGCCGAATCCGCGGAAAAATTAAAGTCTATGCAACTTGCGACGCTAGCCAACGAAGCTTACCAAACCCTTAAGCAGCCGGCTTTACGCGCCAAATATTTACTAGAGTTACAAGGCATATTCCCAATCAGCGAAACCAACACGGCGATGCCATCTGATTTCTTGATGCAGCAATTGGAATGGCGCGAAACATTGGAAGATGCGAAAGCTGCAAAAGATATAAATGCGGTAGATAGTTTGTTAAGTGAAATTCGTATTGAAGCGAATGAGTTAAAAACAGAGCTTACTCGTTTGATTGATAATAACCATGATCATGTGGCAGCAGCAACAGCCGCGCGCAAGTTGATGTTTCTAGACAAAGTAACTGCCGATATCAACAGCGTCATTGAACAAATAGAGAACTAAAAGCGATGGCATTACTGCAAATTTCCGAACCAGGCATGAGTGCCGCCCCGCATCAACACAAGTTAGCGGTGGGCATTGATTTGGGCACGACCAATTCACTGGTCGCAACCGTGCGGAGTGGTTTAAGCAGTGTGCTAAGCGATGAACATGGCCACGCTTTATTACCTTCTGTTGTGCATTACAACGCTGATAATTCTGTAGACGTTGGCTTTGATGCACAGAAGAAGCAAAATCAGGACCCGCATAACACCATACTTTCAGTAAAACGCTTCATGGGTCGCGGTTTAAAAGATATCGATATTTCGCAATTGCCCTACAAGTTCACTGAATCAGTTGAATCAACCGGCATGGTGCAAATAGAAACGCGCGCTGGTACCAAAAGCCCGGTAGAAGTATCTGCCGATATCTTGAGAGTACTTAAAACCCGCGCTGAACAAATACTTGGTGGCGAACTGGTAGGGGCGGTTATTACCGTGCCAGCCTACTTTGATGATGCGCAGCGCCAGGCCACCAAAGACGCAGCCAGATTAGCTGGCTTAAATGTATTACGCTTATTAAATGAGCCTACCGCAGCGGCAGTAGCATACGGCTTAGATAATGCCAGCGAAGGCATTTACGTGATATATGACTTAGGTGGCGGTACGTTTGATATCTCCATACTTAAACTCAGCAAAGGTGTCTTTGAGGTATTAGCAACCAATGGCGATTCTGCACTTGGCGGCGATGATTTTGATCAACGTATCTTCTGCTGGATTTTAGAAACAGCCAAACTTTCCCCACGCAATGCGCATGACACTCGTCTGCTATTGAGCAAAGCGCGGGAAGCCAAGGAGTGGCTCACCGAGCATGCTGAGGCCAATGTCAGTTGTATGTTAAGTGATGGCGACTTTGTGAATGTAACCCTTACCACGCACGCATTTATAGCTTTAACTGCCACGCTGGTACAAAAAACCTTAAGTCCTACCCGTAAAGCCATGCGCGATGCAGGCTTGGGTATTGAAGAGATCGATGGAATAGTTATGGTAGGCGGCGCAACTAGAATGCCGCAAATTCGCAAAACTGTGGCAGAGTATTTCAAGCAAACCCCGTTGACAAACTTAGACCCCGATAAAGTCGTTGCCTTGGGCGCCGCGATACAGGCTAATGTGCTGGCAGGTAATAAAAGCGATGCTGACTTATTATTACTAGACGTGATTCCGCTTTCCTTAGGTTTGGAAACTTTTGGCGGTTTAGCTGAAAAAATCATCCATCGCAACAGTACGTTACCTATTAGCCGTGCACAGGAATTCACCACTTATAAAGACGGCCAAACCGCGATGAGCATCCACGTAGTTCAGGGGGAAAGAGAGTTGGTAAGTGATTGCCGTTCACTCGCACGTTTTGAGTTGCGCGGCATTCCGCCCATGGTAGCGGGCGCGGCGCGTATTCGCGTGACTTTTACTGTGGATGCCGATGGCTTATTGTCAGTTTCAGCGCGTGAAACTTCCAGCAATGTAGAAGCGAACATTACCGTTAAGCCTTCTTACGGTTTGAGTGAAGATGAAATTACCCAAATGCTTAAAACCTCGTTCAACAGCGCTGAAGCGGATAAAACAGCGCGCATGTTAACAGAAGCTCGCGTTGATGCCGGTGCCATTATTGAAGCAGTTACTACTGCATTAGCGGCAGACGGCGCATTGATTGATTCAGAAGAAAAAAATGCAATAGAAGCTGGAATACAAAGATTACAAACCATTGCCGCCTCTGATAACGCTGATGCGATTCATAAAGCGGTAGAAGCGCTAAATCATGCCACAGAGTCTTTCGCTGCTGCGCGTATGGATGCCTCAGTTAAGAAGGCCTTGAGCGGCAAAGAACTGAATACCCTGAATTTATAATTAACGGATACACTGGAAATAGACATGCCACAAATCACTATATTACCCCATGCTGAACTTTGCCCGGATGGCGCTGCTATTGAAGGTAAAAGCGGTGATTCCATCTGTGAAACTTTACTAAAGAATAAAATCGATATCGATCATGCCTGTGATATGGCCTGTGCCTGCACAACATGCCACGTGATTATCCGCCAAGGATTTAAGACCATTGAACCTTCAGACGACATGGAAGATGACTTGCTGGATAAGGCCTGGGGACTAGAACCGAATTCCCGGCTTTCCTGCCAGGCAATTATTGGGGCAGATGATTTAGTAGTCGAGATCCCCAAGTACAGTATCAATATGGCAAAAGAAGGTAACCGTTAATATTAAGCTTTCAGCAGAGTGATTAAAGTTTAAAAGATCAAATCTTTTTCGATGAATTTGACCTTTGCGGTTGCAAGGTCATACACTCCGCCCACAATACCAATTTGCTTTTTCTCCAGCATCTCTTGCAAAATAGTACTACGTGATAAAATCTGTTGAATCTGCACATCTACATTTAATTCGCAGACTTTTGCCAAGAAAGATGTATTGGTCGAAACCCGATTTTCAGGTTCTGTCTTTTCCAAATCTACTGCAGGGGCAATCAAACGAATGATTTCCCCAATATGTCCTCCCTGGTAGTTAT
>JACDEP010000022.1:12843-18846 GCA_013816325.1 Methylotenera sp. | reverse complement strand
CCCAGATAGTGCGTGCGAGCAACGATTTCCTGTCCGGTATAACAACCTTTTTTGTAATTGATAGCATTCAGCGCGTCCAAGTTTAGCATTTGCGGAACGAATTCTTCTTGAGTTTTAAGCGTAATATCAGGTATGCCAGCGTTAATCTCAAGCCATTCCCAGCTTGCAGTGCCTACGGGCTTTGCATGCTGCTTTAAGGCGTTCCAAATCACAGTCGCTTCAGATGGGTCGGTAAAAATCTCATACCGCGGTATAGCGCCCGGCATCTGGATTAAAGCACCCTTCTCACTATTCACTAATTCATAATCCTGGGTTGGAATCGTGGGGAAAAGCTTGCCAAGCAGTTCGGCCGCATTACTGCCGCTCAAACCTAGCTTAATAACAGTTTCGCTCACATCAGTAATGACTACCTTGCTGCGCATGACGTACATTCTAAGTCGTTTGACAATCGGCTCAATAAGCTCTTTAGGCATTTGCAGGTATATGTGGGCACTGTGTGAAAACGCCAGAAATAAGGCTAGCAACCGGCCTTTAGGATTGCAATAGCCAGTGTAATGGCCGCTGTTGTCCTTAAGTAAATTGATGTCATTTGTGACTTGCCCCTGTAAAAAACTAACCGCATCCGCACCCTCAACCTCAAGTAACCCAAGATGAGATAAATCGCAAATTACTGTTTCTTTGCTAGTGGCATTAAGCTCACCTGCAGGGTCGCCAAAATGCATTACTTTGTGGTCAACGATCACCGCGTTTGATGTGTTCTGAAGGAATTGATGCCATTCTTGCATGGTCGTGTTAACCTTTAATCCATATAATTTATAAACAATAACATGAAGCCCATCCAAGTCGATTTCAAGCCCTCGGTAATATTCATGGGCTTACTCATCTTAGCAACCCTCGCTGCCTGCATGGCCATCATTTTGATGCCAATAGCTTGGCAAATTAAATTGCTAGTATTGCTAGTGGTGGTTGTTTTCTCAAGCTATACCATACTTTACCATGGCTTATTACGCATGCCCGGTTCCATTGTAAGTTTGAGTGTAAATGTAAAAAATGAGCTGCATTTGTTACGTAAAGATGGCAAACAACTGCTTGTTGATGTGGCAAGCAATACTACCGTAACGCCTTACTTGGTCGTGCTTAACTATCATCACAAATCGTCGAGTAAGTTAGCATTCAACTCTAGCATTATCGTGATGCCAGATAACGCCGATAGTGAATCTATGCGTGCGATGCGGGTATGGTTAAGATGGGGAAAAGTTGCAATTTAACAAGCACACATATCTGCGCCTCTTGATTGTTCGCAAATAGATACTAAGTAATGGTAATTTTAGTAGCGCTCTTTGTTTTCCTGCGTCTTAAGAAAGTTTGCCATTGATTTTTGAATACACTAACAGGATGTTTAGGCATATAAGCCGCTATGACAAATAGCCCGGCTAACCCTGCCAGAATTGGACTCAGGAGGAATGGCGCAATATCATTACGTGCTGGTTTCTGTTTCTTCATGGCTTGAATCACGTTATCAAGGTTGCTGCCGAGGATATAGGTCGCGTCAATTTCCTTGGTTATGGACTTCAAGTAGGCCTCATCAACATGTGACAAGTATCGGTCGTTTTCTCCACCAGCCACGTTGTCATCACGTATGCCGATGTTGGCCTCAGAAATTTGCGCAATGCCAGGCTGCATGGCAAATGACTCGTTAGACCAGAAGCCAATCAGTTGATTTTTTTCGTCATATTTCGGGATTTCTGTACCTTTGGTTGGGTCGCCGATACCGACAAATAACCAACCTGTGCCACCCTGGAAATCCTCAAGATTTTTGGTATTGAACACATGTAACTTTGGTGCTTCTTCACCGTCGGTAAAATATACTACTTGGGCAGGCTCAGGGAAAGTTCGGATAACCCGCGCCAGCGTAAATAAGCTTTCACGAATGCGACTATTGCCAGACCAGCCGTTACGCCAATCTAAATGGTCAATGGTATCTTGTAGTGCTTCAAAGTTATCGCAAACCTCAATCGGTGTGTATAGCGCAGCCACGCTGACACCGGCGAATAGGCCAATACTGACATTGGTGCCACAAGGCAAAGATGCGATAACGTCATGCATCATCCTTTGTGTATAAGCGATCCGACTAGCAGGTTTGCCATCTAACTTCATGTCAATTACGTTCATACTCTGCGAAATATCCACTACCAATATGTAGCTGTAAATATTATGTTTCAGCGGAATTGTAGGCTTGAATAGCGCCAGCATCAGGCAGATAAAGGCAGCCAGAAGTAGTGCGCTATCGCGGCGGTGACGTAAATAGTTAAATAACTTTGTCATATGCTTTATTGAATCAAGGTAAACCAACAGGAATGTTGCCCATAATCAGGCCAGCCTTTTCATCGCCGCCCACGCCCGGTGTTGGCGTAGTTGGCAGCATCGTCAAGATACGATCTAGGTTATGCTTGGTTTTCCAGTTTGTGTTGTCCAGTTTTAAAGAATTCACATAGGCCGACTTGGCTTGGCGTAGCAAGTATTCTGCTTCATCCCGCACAGTATTGTTCGTACCATTAATGGCTAGGCCACGCAGAAAGTAGATATTACCGATATTGTGATAAATCGCTGCTTTCTGCTTGGGCTCTGCTTTCGGTAACAGGTTACTGAATATCAAGGCAGACTCCTTGAAACGTTCTTTTTTCGCTAGCCAGTAAGCAGTAGCAAATTTCGCTTCGAAGCTTTCACGGTCAGTCTCAGGTGACCTACCTTCCATCACGGCTTTATTGAATGATTCAATTTGGTGTATACGTTTAGTTTCTACCGTAATATAAAAAATGGTAGCCACCGCTATGGCAAGCAATAACCAGGTAATAGTTTTAGTAGTGAGTTTGAGTTTATGACCAGTTTCGTAACTTGTTAAACTGGTATCTATCATTAAGCTTGCCGCCATGTTCGCATCTCCAAATATTTTACTGCGATCAAAAATCCAATCATCAACGCCGCCAATAAGTAGCACGGCTGCGTAAACTCATGCCCGGCAATGCGTTGCATGTATTTAATTGGTTTTTTTTCTTTTTGGTTAATATCGTTAATCGCGCTCGCCAATGCTTTTGGATCTTCCGCTTCATAAGCAGTAAAAGGCGTTTTGAGCGATTTAAAGAAATTATTCAATTCAATTTCGGCAGGTAATGCTTTGTCTTCGTCCGGCTTATAGTGAGTATCAAAAATACTGATACCGCCAGGTTGACGCAACACAATCCAATACAAGCTCACATGCAGGCGTTCGAACCATTCTTTAAGCTTCTGTTGTGTGTCAGCCGGAATACGGCCAGCACCATCTGAGAGCAGGATAATGGCGCGTGAGCCGGAATCCGGAACACCATCAAATAGCCCAGCACCAGAAGTAAGACCACTACCGATATTCGTCTGGAACAGCGAATTGCCAGCAGTGGCCTGAATCGCGGCGAGAATCGCTTCACGATTTTCCGTCAGTGGTAGCACGTACATGGCGGAATTGCTGAAAGTGATCATACCCATCATGTCATTTTTACGTTGTTTCACGAAGTTCGTCATCAGGCGGCTAGCAGCGCCTGATTTAGTTTCGCCGACTTTGCCATCTGAGCCGCTACCCGAGAAAGGATCATCCATACTGGCGCTTCTATCAAGCACCAATGCAATCTGGGCGCCGACCCCGATCTTCTGTACTTTTTGTTCTGAAGTATGGGGCCCGGCAAGGCCTAAGACGATAAAAATCAAGGCGAGCACAGCTAATATTTTTAAAATAAGTCCTAAGATATCCGATAGCGGGTCTTTAGGTAGCATGTCATTCCAAGAGTAATGGCGGGAATGGCTGCGCTCCAGCAATAAAGGCAGCAGTGCCAGTGGTAACAACCACAATAACCAAGCGTTATAAAAAATCATACGATACCCGCTCTATACTTTAGTACTGCTTGCAGAAGTGTCAGGAGGCAAGCCACGTTCGCAATCGCGGCAGTGGCGTGCAAAAGCCTTAAGCCAAGCTACATTCTGTGCGCTGCTATCCGGGTTAGGAGTAGATTCAAAAAAAGCATGACGAGATACTTCAAAGAACGCCTGCAGGTCATTCCTGACCGCATTGAAAGCGGGTTTTTTTGCCAAGAACTCATCAATACCGCTTTTGAAAATAGATTGGTGCGCAGTTTTATTTAACGCCAAATGTAGTCTAGAAACCGCTTGTTGCAGGCCTTGTGGGGTTTCCGGTAGCTTGCGGATGTCACGCAAGGCCTTAGCGAACGGGGCGCCCATACGCGGTAGCCAAGCACGATTACCAAGAATGTACAACAAACCTAGTAATGCCAAAGCTAATATGCCGGTAGCGATATTACGGTTACGCTCATGGGTTTTAGCGTCAAACACCAATGGGCCGCGCAAGCCGCTCATGTCTTGCTCAACCTTTACAGAACCGAATACGGCTAAAGGCGAGATGCGGAAATTCCAGCTAGGAATGCGGTACTGTAATAATGAAGCCTTTCCTTTGGCATCGACAAATTTGAAATGTAGTACTTCAGCCGGCAATGCACCGGGTTTCGCTACTACATTATTGGTCAGAACCTGGTAATCAACATCAATGACATAGGTGTGGCTGTTTTTTTGTTCAGTCTCGCTGAGCTTGACGGCACTTACGTCAATACCGATGACTTTACCTTTCCAACGGCGTTCATAACCTACGATAGGAATAGATGTGTTGATTAAGGAATAGGGCTTTTTGACTTCCAGCGTAATGATGCGTTTCAATATGTCACCTACTGTATAGCCCACGTCACGTTCTGGGTCTATCACGCGAAGTTTTATAACGCCATCTGGTACATCAGGTAATGGTATGTCACCTTCAGCCACGGCAAAGCTCGAATTACTCACAAGCAATAATGCACACAAACCGATGACCCGCGAAAGCGAGCTAAAAGTGAACTGATTAAATAGGGAATGCTTAGAATTCATAATATTAAGCCGCAATAAATTGGTGGAAATATTCAGTAAGATCGTCTGCATCAAAGGTGCTTTCCAGGAAAATTGGCGGCGTATCAAATTGCATAAATAATGCGTTGATAGCGGCTTTGCGGGCTTCAAAACTTTCAATAATGCGTTGTTTGTAATCTTTGCGCAGGAACAAGGTGCGTTTTGCGCCCGTTTCTGAATCGGTAATATTAGTAATGCCGAAGTCGGGCAAGTCCTCATATTCACCTTTGTCCCACAGCACAATTGGCACTACGTGATGGCGCAGCAATTCACCCATGGCTGCTTCTAAATCCTTTAGCGGCATGTGGAAATCTGAAATCAGAAATATTAAGGCACGTTCCCGGGTTAAGTAGCGCATTACATCTTGCAGGCCGCGACTGTTCTCTGCTGTCGGATGATATTCTTTTAACTTGTCGGCCATCTCCAGCGCATGATGCGGCTTGAAAGAGGCTGGTGTAAGCCAATCCTCACGCCCTTCTTCATCGAAACCGATAAAAGTAAACGGGTCACCCACATGACTCGCAGATAGCGCGATTGATTTTACGATATCGCTAGCAATCGAGAGTTTACGGAAGTGACTGCCAAAGTTCATCGAAGCGGATAAATCGCACAGAGCATAAATCGGGCTGATGCTTTTCTGGTTGAAGATACGCACATGCACCTGCTCCATCGGGTCACGTATAGTCTGGCGTATATCAATGCGTCGCGGGTCAGGATAGGAAAGTAGAGTGGTATGGCCACGGAACTCCATGCCCATGCCGCGCTGGTTGCTGTTATGGCTACCCGGATGCCGGGCGCGTGAGCGCCAGCCGATTGAGTAGTAAAACTTCTTGATGTCTTCTGCGATCATTCGCTCGACCTGTCGTTAAGCTTAAGGTGCAGCTACAGCGTTAACAATGTTCGTGAGTAATTCACGACCAATCTCATTGCGGCGCATCTCGTAAACTGGGCTGAATACCAATCGATGCGCAATCGTTGAATGGAACACAGCATGAATGTCATCCGGTAACACCGCGCTACGATTAT
>JACDEP010000022.1:0-12833 GCA_013816325.1 Methylotenera sp. | reverse complement strand
TTCAACCAGGCGTTTACGCGCGCTGCACGCATCATCATGGCGATACCGCGGGGGCTGGCACCGGAAACTACCAAACGTTTCATGTCGACATTTTCAACTTTTACGCCAAAGGCGATTGGGTCTTTGGTCGCACGCCATAAATCTAGGGAGTAGGCTTTAAGCGTTGGGCTGGCTTCAATGGTATTTTGCAAAAGTGCACCAAAGGCATTGAGCTGGTCAAATTGCAATACATCCGCTTTAACTGTATCGACCAGCACATCAACATTATGGAACTTCGTATCAAAAACCAATGATTCCATAATTGCAGCATCGCTAGGCACAACAATAGGGATTTCCATCATGAAACGGTCACGCGCTGCAGATGGGATATCGAAAGTCTCTTCTTTTTCCACTTGATTGCGGTCAGCAAATACGAGCATATGCGGGAAGTAATGCTCAGAGTTAAACGCCGTTAGAGAGCGTTCCGCCATCACGCGCAGTAACAGTGAATGCACTTGTGGACGAGCGCGATTGATCTCATTAAAGAAGAATACCGATAAATTTTCGCCGCTCATCAGTAAAGGGCCAGGACTCACATGCGGTTTACCATCTTCACCCAGATAGGTGTGGTACACCAGGTCATTAGGCATCAGGTCGATCGTGCCTTCGATACGTTGGTAACCACCGCCAATGCCTCGGGTGAAAGCGCGTAGAAGGGTGGTTTTACCAACACCCACGTCACCTTCAAGCAATACGTGCCCGCGGGCGAAAATGGAAGTGGTAATCAAGCGTATAGGCGTTTGCTGGCCTACAACCACTTTGTTGACTTCTGATTCAAGGGTAAGCGCATGGTTGCGCCAGTCGGCCAGTTGACGGTCACTCATCGAAATTTTCCGTATCTTTGTGAAAGGGTTAAATGAAGTTGGGATGTATAGTAAACGTTTTTTTGCTGGGGGTAAACAGGTCTGTATACCCCTACGTAAATTTTATATAAAAATATTTGTAAATATTGAGTAATTGATTGAAATTTTGGTGAATGTACCCATAAATAGTATAAAAATGTGTAATTAAAGTGAATAAGGCTTTCGCTAAATTGTTTTTCCAGCGAAAATAGCACAAATTTAATCTAACTATAATATACGTATGCAAAAACAAAATAGTTTCACCAAAGAAGAATTATTGAAGTGTGGCAGGGGAGAAATGTTTGGTGAAGGCAATGCACAATTACCGCTGCCGCCCATGCTAATGTTTGACCGCATCATCTCTGTTACTGAAGATGGCGGTGCTTATGGCTCAGGGCAAATTACTGCCGAAATGGATATCACACCGGATTTATGGTTTTTTCAATGCCATTTCACGGGTGACCCAGTAATGCCGGGCTGCTTGGGTTTGGATGCCATGTGGCAATTGGTAGGTTTCTTTTTAGGTTGGATGGGTGGCCCAGGCCGTGGCCGCGCGCTAGGCGCAGGTGATGTTAAATTTACCGGTCAAGTATTGCCTACTCATAAAAAGATCACTTACAAGATTGATTTGAAACGCGTCATTATGCGCAAATTGGTGATGGGTATTGCTGATGCACGCATGGAAGTGGATGGGCGTGAAATCTATGTGGCGCAAGATTTGCGTGTGGGTTTATTCACACGTACCGATAACTTTTAACTTAAAACTCTATTGATAACAAAATTTAATAGTTAAATTTTAGAATAACTTTAGTAGAAAATCGGGATCAGTTAATTGATGAAATTTTTATTCAGGAGAGCACGATAATGCGTCGTGTCGTAGTAACGGGATTAGGCATTGTTTCCAGCTTAGGTAATAATAAATCCGAGGTTTTGGATAGTTTGCAACAAGGTAAGTCTGGCATTACATTCCAACAGGAATATGCTGATCACGGCCTCCGTTCACAGGTTGCGGGATCCATTAAAAGTCTAGATATCGAATCTCTGATTGATCGTAAACTGTTGCGTTTTATGGCAAGCGGCCATGCATACGCATGGATTGCTCTACAAGAAGCGATTGCAGATGCCCAGTTGCCAGAAGAGCAGGTTTCCAATGTGCGTACGGGCATTATTGTTGGTGGCGGTGGCCCTTCCACTGAAAGTATTGAGCAAAGTAATGCTGTGCTTGCAGAAAAAGGCATTCGCCGGGTTGGTCCCTACATGGTCACCAAGGCCATGTGTAGTGGCATTGTGGCGACTTTGGCTACGGGCGCTAAAATCAAGGGCGTTAATTACGGTATCAGCTCAGCCTGTTCTACCAGTGCGCACTGTATCGGCGCCGGCGTCGAACAAATTCAACTGGGAAAACAGGATATTGTGTTTGCCGGTGGCGGTGAAGAAGAGCATTGGTCCTTGTCTTACCTGTTCGACGCCATGGGCGCCATGTCCAGCAAGTACAACGATACTCCAGAAAAAGCCTCAAGGACTTACGACGCGAACCGTGATGGTTTTGTGATTTCAGGTGGTGGCGGTATTGTGGTGCTCGAAGAATATGAACACGCTAAAGCACGCGGTGCTAAGATCTATGCGGAAGTCGTAGGTTACGGGGCGACCTCAGACGGTTATGATATGGTTGCTCCTAGCGGCGAGGGTGCAGTGCGATGCATGAGGCTTGCGCTAGAAGGTCTCCAAGACCCTGTTGATTACATTAATACTCATGGTACAAGTACGCCAGTTGGTGATACCAAAGAGCTGGAAGCGATTCGTGAAGTATTTGGTGAGAATGGTTTGAATCAAAGCCCGGCAATTGCCTCAACCAAATCATTATCCGGCCATGCTTTAGGCGCGGCAGGTGTGAATGAGGCAATTTACACCTTGCTGATGATGGAAAATAATTTCATCGCGGCATCTGCCAATATCGAAGAGTTGGACCCGGCAGCAGAAGGCTTGAATATCGCGCGTCAACGCATTGATAATGCAAAAATTGAAACAGCGTTATCGAATAGCTTTGGTTTTGGTGGTACCAATGCGACGTTGACCTTCTCTACCAAAAATATTTAATCTAATTGAGGGTTAATTAGCACTTAGCTTTATTGTTACTGAGCTTAATTTAGCTTAGTAACAAAGCTGCTGCCACATTCCTGCCTTCGCCCATGAGTATATTGTATGTCCTGCACGCTGCTGCGGTACTCATGCATTCCAGGCTGACGCCAATTTCAGTTAACGCAGTTGTGAATTTTGAGTGAATGAATCTGTGCTGTTCACCCGTGCCTAAAATAGCGATTCCTGGTTGGCAAATAGCCAATCTCGCTATACTTTTTGCTGTGAGTGCCTCAAAGTTAGCAATCCCCCAGTCTTCAATGATTTGATTAGGCAAAATAATTAGGCTCTTAGTAAAGCGCTGCCGATTGATATCGACCCAGTCTTTATCATAGCCGGTAATGAGGTTGTTGCCGTCTGCATTTGTGAGGTGGAGTTTCATAGAGCTATTTTAGCGAATTAGACTTTTCGTTGCAATTTTCTAACTTTTTTACATTCTCGTATTTTTTTCTGCAAACTAATCGTTTAATTGCTATTGAGAATGATAACGAGTATCATGTAGCTTTTTATTAAAGCGCGGATTACAATGAAAACTAATCATTTATTACTATTTATTTTTTTGAGCATAGTGATGTATTCAGGGCTTGCAAAAGCTGATGAAAATCTATTTGGCTATGTGAAAGGTGCAGAAGTCTTGCCCAAGGGTGGTTTGGAGTTTGACCAATCGTTGACCTATCGTGATGATAAAAAAATAGGCTCTTATCATGCTTGGGATAGTAAATCTGAGCTCGAATATGGGGTAACAGATAGATTTAATGCAGGTGCTTATCTAAGAGCGCAAGCTATTGATACGAAAGGTATTGTGGTAGATGCTTATATTCCTGGCGATGAAAAATATGGGCCACGTGCATCAGGCGTTGGTGCTGAATTCAAGTATATGTTTTTAAGCCCGGCTAAAGATGATTTTGGTTTAAGCGGTTATTTAGACCTTAGCTATAACTGGTTGGATAAACACTCTGGTCTGGATAAAGATAGTTACTCGGCCGAGTTGCAGTTGATTGCGCAGAAATACTTTATGGAAGGTCAATTGGTTTGGGCGGGTAATGTAGGCCTTGAAACTACTTATGCCAAGCGTGCTCCGCTAAGCGCAAAAAGAGCAGCTAGCTTGCCGGCCGGGTTTGACTGGCCTACCGATAACGAAATGGAAGCTGAACTGATTGCCGGTACCGGCCTGAGCTACCGTTTTGCGCCAAATTGGTCGGTAGGTGCTGAGACGCTGTATGAATCTGAATACGAAACTGAAGTAGGCCAAGAGCGTTGGTCAGTATTTGCAGGCCCTACGCTGCATTACGGTAGTGAAAAGTTCTGGGCAACTTTAACCTGGTTCCATCAGTTGAAGGGCGATGGCAATCCGCATAGCGCACAGCTTGATGATAATTTGCAATTAATCGAACGAACTCAAGATGAGATTCGTTTAAAATTCGGTATTGAATTTTAGTTAGCAAACTTATTTAATTAGCAAACTTAGGGTATCGCCACATATGAGAAGCGTACACAATCTTTGGTTGCTGCCAGTGGCAGCAATCGTCTCACCAGTTTATGCAGCCGACTATTTGACGGCGGAGCAGGCGCAAAAAGTAATTTTTTCTGATGCACAGTCTTTTGAAGCTAAACCGGTTAACCTAACGTCAGACCAGAAAGATAAGATTAAATCTTTATCTGGAGTACGTCAGCGTTGGGATACACAAAAAATCTGGCGTGCAGTGAAAGAGGGAAAAACAGCAGGCTGGTTTGTCGTTGACGAAGTTATTGGTAAACATGAATTCATTACCTATGGGGTAGGCCTGACACCCGAGGGCCATGTGGTTGGGGTCGAGATTATGAGCTATCGTGAATCTTATGGCGGTGGCGTGCGTGAAGCCTCGTGGCGTAAAAACTTTGTAGGAAAAACACTGGTTGATCCATTTAAATTGGATGAAGATGTGCCTAATATCAGTGGCGGTACGCTGTCAAGTCGCAATGTGCTAGATGGCGTGAAGCGCGTGTTGGTGATACAAAAAGTATTGAACTTGAAAGAGTAGTTAGACACACAGCGTGATGGCTACTCTAAAAAGAATGCGCCCACTGCTAGGCACTTTTGTCGAGATTGGTTGTGGACAGTCAGACAACAATGCCGAGCAAGCAGTGTCTCTTGCATTTGGGGTCATAGAAAAAATACATTATTTGTTGAGCTTTCATGAGGCTACCAGTGATTTAACCAAGCTTAACCAAGCAAAGGGTGAAGCGCTTGAGGTTGATGCGCATACGTTAAGAGCAATGAGATTGGCCCGCGGCATGACCATTGCCAGTGCAGGCCTATTTAACTGTACGCTGGGCGGTACAATGGTACGTAATCATGTACTGCCAAATCATGGTGGCGCATCAGCATCAAGTGGTTCGGCAAATGACATTCGAATTTCCGGTAATAAAATCAAACTCCTAAATTCAGTTAAAATCACGCTGGACGGCATTGCCAAAGGTTATGCTGTCGATTGTGCAATCTCTACAATGAAACGTTGCGGCCTTGCTGCTGGCTGGGTCAACGCAGGTGGTGATTTGCGTGTTTATGGAGATTGCGTTTTGCCAGTACAGCGACGTGAGCTTAATGGTGAATATGTGGCTTTAGGCGGTATGAAAAATGCGGCGATTGCCACCTCAACTGTCACAACGGATTATGATGATAAATTTCCAGGCAAAATTATGAGTGATTTAACAACGCCATATTTAGGTAGCTGGAGCGTGATGGCGCATATGGCGTGGCGGGCAGACGCTTTGACTAAAGTGGCATGCTTGGCAGAAGCAAGCCAACGCGAAGCGCTGATAGCGAGTTTAGGCGGCATGATTGTGACTCCGCAAGGAGTTTTCCATTGATGCGCGGCTATCCAAAATGGTTTTATCGCTTTCTGATTTTTAGCTTTACCCTACTCACGCTGACTGGTTTTTTGCTTATTCCCAATGCCTTGGATATGCGGTTAGATTGGGATGTAAGTTGGCATTTACCGGGCGCGATGCGTTTGGCGGTTGTGGCACTACACGCAACAATAGCGTTTTTAGTGGTATCGCAATTAGGCGCTTTGTGGAGCGTGCATATGCGCATAGGCTGGCGACATCATAAGAATTTGCCCACGGGATTGGGTCTGGTAGCCGTATTGCTAGGTTTGGTGTTAACTGGCCTGGGCATTTATTACGCGGGTGAAGATTGGTCTGTGCCTGCGAGCGCTTCCCATATCATTATCGGCATTTTTATCCCCTTCGTTTTGGTGTGGCATATTATGGCCGCGCGGCACAAACAAAAACTGCGCTAATTCAAGGGGATATTTGTTTTCTGCTGATAAAACAGCGGGTTTCATTGCCTGCAAGGGCTCTCCCAAGGTAATATAGCGTACTTTAACCTGTACGCTAAATATCGGTGCGTTAAATCCACCCCAAAAGCATTTATGATGCAAAATCCATATGAAATCGCCTATCAACAAACTGGAAAAATCCAACAAACTCAATAACGTCTGCTACGATATTCGTGGCCCTGTATTGCAGCGAGCCCGTCAGATGGAAGACGAAGGCCAGCGCATTATCAAGCTCAATATTGGCAATCCCGCGCCATTTGGCTTTCTAGCGCCTGAAGAGATTTTGCAAGACGTGATCCGGAATATGGGGGAGGCTTCCGGTTATACGGATTCAAAGGGTTTGTTCAATGCGCGTAAAGCCATTATGCATTACACCCAGCAAAAGAATATCGCAGGTGTAGATGTTGATGACATCATCATCGGTAATGGCGTGTCCGAACTGATCGTGATGGCCATGCAGGGCCTGCTGAACAACGGCGACCAAGTGTTGGTGCCGATGCCGGATTATCCACTTTGGACTGCTGCGGTGACATTGGCTGGCGGTACAGCACGCCATTATGTATGTGATGAAGGGTCAGGCTGGTTGCCGGATTTAAAAGACATTGAATCAAAAATTAATGCCAATACCCGGGGTATTGTCATCATTAACCCGAATAATCCTACAGGTGCTCTGTACCCTGATGACACCCTTAAAGGCATCATCGAGATTGCCCGTCACCATGGCCTGGTGATTTTTGCCGACGAGATTTACGACAAAGTCCTATACGATGGCAACACGCATACTTCTATCGCTTCACTGGCGGATGATGTGCTGTTTGTTACATTTAACGGTTTATCTAAAAACTACCGTACTTGTGGCTACCGCGCAGGTTGGCTGGTGGTTTCCGGTGAAAAGAAACATGCAAAAGACTACATTGAAGGGCTAAATATGCTGGCCTCCATGCGTCTATGTGCGAACGTGCCGGGTCAATTGGCGATTCAAACCGCTCTTGGGGGCTATCAAAGCATCAATGATCTGGTCGCGCCTAGTGGACGCTTATGCAAGCAACGTGATCTTGCTTATGAGATGCTCACGGCAATTCCAGGTGTCACTTGCGTAAAACCTGCAGCGGCAATGTATCTTTTTCCGAAATTAGATCCGAAAATCTACCCGATTGCGGATGACCAACAGTTTATTTTGGATTTGCTGTTGGAAGAGAAAGTATTGCTGGTACAAGGCACGGGTTTTAATTGGAAGTCTCCGGACCATTTCCGCGTGGTTTTCTTACCTAACGTTGATGATTTGACCGAGGCTATAAAACGTATCGCCAGATTCCTGGAAAGTTATAGAAAAAAACATGCAGCTAAAAGTCTGCCGAAAGAACACGGAGCGCTGGTTTGAGTAAAGAGTTGAAAGTATTAAATGTAGGGCTGTTAGGCATAGGCACAGTAGGCGGTGGCACATTTAACGTCCTAGCACGTAATGCAGATGAGATTATGCGTCGTACCGGTCGTCAAATTAGAATCACGCATGTAGCTGACCGCAACCTCGATCTGGCCCGTTCAGTAGTGGGTGATAAAGCTAATGTGGGTAACGATGCATTCATCTTGGTGGAGAATCCCGATATTGATGTTGTTGTTGAATTGATAGGCGGTTATACCTTTGCCAAAGAGCTTGTATTAAAGGCAATTGCCAATAAAAAACACGTGGTCACCGCCAATAAGGCGCTCATTGCTTTGCATGGCAATGAGATTTTTGCCGCGGCCAAGGCCAATAACGTGATTGTCGCCTATGAAGCGGCCGTTGCCGGCGGCATCCCTATCATCAAGGCATTGCGTGAAGGCTTAGGCGCCAACAAGATTGAATGGGTGGCCGGTATCATCAATGGCACCACCAATTTTATCCTGACTGAGATGCGTGAAAAAGGCCTGGCGTTTGCAGATGTATTAGGTGAAGCACAGCGCCTAGGTTACGCAGAAGCTGATCCGACTTTTGATGTGGAAGGCATTGATGCTGCGCACAAGCTAACCATTATGTCAGCCATTGCTTTTGGCATGCCGATGAAGTTCGATCAGGCTTATACCGAAGGCATTACCAAGCTAGAGCAGAAAGATATCAAGTACGCCGAAGAATTAGGCTATCGCGTTAAGTTGCTGGGTATTTCTAAATATACAGAAAATGGGGTGGAGTTGCGCGTGCATCCTACGCTTATCCCAGAAAAGCGCTTAGTTGCGAATGTGAACGGCGCCATGAACGCCGTGGTAGTGAAGGGCGATGCTGTAGGTCCAACGCTATATTACGGTGCCGGTGCCGGTGCGGAGCCTACCGCAAGCGCAGTAGTGGCTGACTTGATGGATGTTGCACGCTTGATAGATGCAACCAGTGAACAGCGCGTACCCTATCTCGCCTTCCAGCCGGAGTATGTTAAAGATTTGCCGATATTACCGATAGAAGAGGTGCAAAGTGCCTATTACTTGCGTACACGTGCCAATGATAAGCCTGGAGTATTAGCGAACGTGACCAAGATATTAGGTGACCGTAATATTTCTATTGATGCCATGATGCAAAAAGAGCCGAACGAAAATGAGACTGAGGCGGACATTGTGATATTGACCCACGTGACGGTAGAGAAAAACATGAATGCTGCAATTGCCGCTATTGAGTTATTAGATGCGATCGTAGGCAGAGTGACACGTATTCGTATGGAAGAATTAAGCAGATAGGGTTTAATAAATTAATGAAGTATATTTCTACACGCGGGCGATCGCCAGCTCTCACATTTAGTGAAATTTTATTAGGTGGTTTGGCGCCTGACGGGGGCTTGTATTTGCCTGAGACTTATCCGCAATTTACCGATGCTGATTTAACCACAATGCGAGGTATGAATTATCGCGATCTTGCATTCGCTATTTTAAGCCGCTTGGTAGATGACATTCCAAGTGCAGATTTAAAAGCAATTATCGATAAGACCTACCGGGCAGATGTATATAGTTTTGCGCGTGAAGATCAAAACGCAGAAGACATTACACCTATACTAAAGCTGGAAGATAATCTCTATCTACTCAGTCTTTCCAATGGCCCTACGTTAGCATTTAAAGACATCGCCATGCAGTTGCTGGGTAACCTATTCGAATATGTTTTAACCAAAAGCGGGCAGACTACCAATATTCTAGGCGCAACATCTGGCGATACCGGCTCCGCTGCTGAGTACGCAATGCGCGGTAAAAAAAGTATTAATGTCTTTATGCTATCGCCGCATAAAAAAATGAGCCGTTTCCAAACCGCACAGATGTTTAGCCTGCAAGATAACAACATTTTCAATATCGCCGTAAAAGGTGTGTTCGATGATTGCCAGGATATGGTGAAAGCCGTATCCAACGATGCCGCGTTCAAGGCCACACATTACATTGGTGCAGTTAATTCAATCAATTGGGGTCGCATCATTGCGCAGGTCGTTTATTACTTTAAAGGCTATTTAGCAGTTACAAACAACAACCAGCAAAAAGTAAGTTTTGCGGTGCCATCAGGTAATTTTGGCAATGTATGTGCAGGCCATACCGCCCGTATGATGGGCTTGCCGATTGACAAGCTAGTCGTCGCTACCAATGAGAATGATGTACTGGACGAATTTTTTAAAACCGGTATATATCGTCCACGCGGCTCAGCCAATACTCACCATACCTCTAGCCCTTCTATGGATATCAGCAAGGCTTCGAACTTTGAACGTTTTGTGTTCGACTTGGTAAGTCGGGATAGTGCGAAAGTACGAGAGCTCTGGAACAAAGTAGACAATGGCGGTAGCTTTGATTTGCAAGCAACTGGCCATTTAGCCAAGGTTGCTGATTATGGTTTTGTTTCGGGCAGCAGCAATCATGCAGCTCGTATGCAAACCATACGTAATACCCAAGCAAAATATGGCGTAACCATAGACACACACACTGCTGATGGCTTGAAAGTGGCACTAGATCTGCGTGATAGCGCTGTACCGATGGTGGTACTAGAAACCGCTTTGCCAGCCAAGTTTGAAGACGCACTTGTTGAAGCCTTAGGTTCTCTGCCTCCGCGACCTGCGGAGTTAAATGGTTTGGAAGATTTGCCGCAGCGTTTTGATGTCATGGATTTTGACATCGATGCGATAAAACAATATATCACCGAAAAAACCCGCTAGGAGAGCGCAATGAAGGTTTATCACGACTTGTTGAAACATGTTTTGGAACATGGGCACAAGAAGGAAGACCGTACCGGCACAGGGACTATTTCCGTGTTTGGTTACCAGATGCGCTTCAACCTGGCAGAAGGCTTTCCCTTACTTACCACCAAAAAAGTCCACCTAAAATCCATTATCCACGAATTGCTGTGGTTCCTTCAAGGCAGCACCAACATCGCTTACCTCAAAGAAAATGGCGTACGCATATGGGATGAATGGGCGGATGAAAATGGTAACCTGGGGCCGGTATATGGCTACCAATGGCGCAATTGGCCGAAGCCGGACGGCACACATATTGACCAGATTACCCAGGTTGTGAATAGTATTAAAAATAACCCGAATTCACGCCGCTTGATTGTTTCTGCCTGGAATGTGGCCGATGTAGATCAAATGAAATTGCCACCATGCCATGCGTTCTTCCAGTTTTATGTCGCCGATGGAAAATTGAGCTGCCAGTTGTATCAACGTAGCGCGGATATATTTTTAGGCGTGCCATTTAACATCGCCTCTTATGCGCTACTTACCATGATGGTGGCGCAAGTATGTGAGTTGGAACTAGGTGATTTCGTACATACTTTGGGTGATGCACACATTTACTTGAATCACTTAGAGCAAGTAAATGAGCAATTATCGCGTACGTCCAAAGTCTTACCGCAGATGAAAATCAATTCTACTGTAAAAGACATTTTCAGCTTTAAATTCGAAGATTTTACTTTAGAAAACTACGATCCTTACCCAACTATTTCTGCGCCTGTTGCGGTATGAAGCAAAACCTGTCTCTAATTGTAGCAGTCGCTAAAAATGGAGTGATTGGCAAAGATAACACACTGCCTTGGCACCTGCCTGAGGATTTAAAACGCTTTCGCGCACTAACCACTGGTCATCACATTATTATGGGGCGCAAAACCTATGAGTCGCTAGGGCGCTTATTACCAGGCCGCACCACAGTAATCGTAACGCGAAATAAAGATTATAAAATTGCGGGTGCATTGATTGCCCATACAGTGATAGAAGCGGCAGCACTCTGTAAAGGCGACGCAGAGGCTTTCATTATTGGCGGAGCGGAGCTTTATAAAGATGCGCTAAAGCTTGTTAACAAGCTCTATATTACGCAGATTGACATAAAGATAGATGGCGATGCCTTTTTCCCTGAATTCAATAACGCTGAATGGCAAGAAACCCTGCATGAAGAACATACTTCAGCGCAAGGTTTGAAGTTTAGTTACCTTACATTGGAACAAACCCATCTTTGAATGTAAGCCTATTCAGGCTGTAGACAATACCGAATGTACGGCCTAGCGATGCTAACCTAGTTAAATAAGATATAAATTCAATTACTGTTGTACGCAGTCAACAAAGTACACCGGTTTACCTTCAACCATCTCTTTTACCAAGCCATGGTTATCCGCTTCAAAGCCCGGGAATTTTTCATTGAATTCACGTGCAAACTTAAGGTAATTCACAATTATTTTATTGAAGCGTTCGCCCGGAATCAACAATGGAATACCTGGTGGGTAAGGCGTCAATAACACTGCTGTAATGCGGCCTTCCAGTTCATCAATTGGCACACGATCTATCTTGCGATGTGCCATTTTTGCAAAGGCATCAGTTGGCTTCATGGCAGGTACCATGTCTGAAAGATACATTTCTGTGGTCAAGCGCGCCACGTCATTTGCTTTATAAACACTATGGATTTGCGTACATAAATCTTTTAAGCCAATGCGTTCATAACGGGGCTGCTTCTGAATGAAATCAGGTAATACTTTCCATAGCGGCTGGTTCTTGTCGTAATCATCTTTAAACTGCTGTAGTGCAGCCACCATAGTGTTCCAACGGCCTTTAGTGATGCCGATGGTGAACATGATGAAGAATGAATAAAGGCCGGTTTTCTCTACAATTACGCCATGCTCAGCCAGATATTTGGTGACGATGGCAGCAGGTATACCGAACACATCAGAGAAATCACCCTTGATATCCAAGCCCGGTGTGATGATGGTAGCCTTAATTGGATCCAACATATTGAAGTTTTTAGCTAAGTTACCGAAACCATGCCAGGCTTCGTTGGCCTTCAACATCCAGGCATCGCGTTCTTCCAAGCCTTCCTCACTGAGGTCATTCGGTCCCCAAACCTTGAACCACCAGTCTACCCCCCATTCTTCGTCTACCTTGCGCATGGCGCGGCGGAAATCTAGTGCTTCCATCAGGGATTCTTCAACTAGTGCAGTGCCGCCAGGAGCTTCCATCATGGCTGCAGCGACATCGATACTCGCAACAATAGAATACTGCGGGCTGGTAGAGGTGTGCAT
>JACDEP010000148.1 GCA_013816325.1 Methylotenera sp. | reverse complement strand
TAGATCAAGGCCTTGAGCGTGTTATAGCTTTGAGTACAGACAAAGCCGCCAATCCACTTAATTTGTATGGTGCAACTAAACTTTGTTCAGATAAACTTTTTGTAGCAGGCAATTCTTTATCTGGCCGACATAGAACGCGTTTTTCAGTGGTTCGCTATGGCAATGTGATTGGTTCACGAGGCAGCGTTATTCCATATTTTATGCAAAAACGTGCAGATGGTGTATTGCCAATTACAGATGAGCGTATGACGCGCTTCTGGATTACGCTAGATCAAGGCGTTAGGTTTGTAATCGACTCATTGGCGCGCATGGAAGGTGGTGAAGTTTTTGTACCAAAAATTCCAAGTATGAGCATTATGAATGTAGCACAAGTGGTTGCGCCTGAATGTCAAACTAAGATTGTTGGGATTAGACCTGGAGAGAAACTTCATGAAATTATGATTACGCAAGATGATGCTATTAACGTAGCAGAGTTTGATGATCACTATGTCATACAGCCGGCAACGAGCTGGTGGGACACAAAAGAATACCTTGCTAAAACTGGCGGCAAGTCAGTACCAGAAAACTTTCATTACAGTAGTGATAACAACACCGACTGGATGAAAAATGAAGTACTAGCAGCATTGTTAAAGATAGAAAAAATCGAGCTATAACATGGAAAAAATACCCTACGGCAAACACTATATTGACGAAGATGATATCCAGTCTGTTGTTAATGTGTTACGTAACGCGCCGCTCACTCAAGGCCCAAAAGTTGAAGAGTTTGAGCGAACTGTAGCAGATTATGTGGGGGCCAAATATGCAGTTGCAGTTTCAAGTGGGACAGCAGCGCTACACTTAGCGTGTATGGCAGCCGAGCTTGGTCAAGGTGACAACGTAATTACCTCACCGAATACCTTTGTTGCAAGTGCAAATTGCGTTTTGTATGTTGGCGCAACGCCACAGTTTGCCGATATTGATGCAGACACATTAAACATTTCTCCAGTTTCATTGAGCAAAAAATGTATAAAACTCGGTAAAGTTGCTGCGATTATCCCTGTACATTTTGGCGGCTTGCCGTGTGATATGCCCGAGATTAAAGAAATTGCAAATCAATATGGCGCGAAGATTATAGAAGATGCGTCACACGCACTTGGTGCAACATATCCTCATGGCGGCAAGGTGGGAAATTGTGCGCATTCAGATATGACTGTATTTTCATTTCATCCTGTCAAAATTATTGCTGCTGGGGAAGGTGGCATGATTACCACCAATGATGAAAGCATTTATCGTAAGCTGTTACGGTTGCGTAGTCATGGCATCAATAAATTAGACGATGAATTTGAATGCCATGAAGAAGCCTTTTCAGAAGGTGCAACTAATCCTTGGTACTATGAAATGCTTGAATTGGGTTTTAATTACAGAATTACTGACATTCAAGCAGCTTTAGCTTTATCCCAACTCGGTAAGCTTAGTCAATTTCTACAAAAACGCCGTCAGGTAGCCAAAACCTACGACAATGTATTTAATGGTTTAAAAAATATCGTACCAGCACAACTTGTGGGTAGAGAAAATAATGCACATCACCTGTATGTTGTTCGTATTCAGTTTGAAAAGCTAGGCATAACCCGTCGACAATTCATGAACAAATTGATTGAACGTGGCATTATTTGCCAAGTACATTATATTCCGGTTCATTTACAACCTTATTATCGTAACTTGGGTTACAAGCGTGGGGACTATCCAATAACAGAGTATTACTATCAGCAGGCACTTAGTTTGCCAGAATACTACAGCCTTAGCTCAGAAAACCAATATCGAGTGGTTGATTTAATTAAAGCGATAGTAACGTGAACTTAGCTTTGGGAACTGTACAATTTGGTTTGCAATATGGCGTAGCCAATTCAGTAGGCAAAGTAACGCAAACTGATGGAAGCGATATTTTGCAGGTCGCAAAAAAAATCGGCATTGATACGCTAGATACAGCAATAGCATATGGTGATAGTGAAGCTAATCTTGGCGCAGCAAATATTGAGGCATTTAACGTAATTACCAAGCTACCTGCATTACCACAAGACTGTATTAGCGTAGCTGATTGGGTTCAGGTACAGGTAAATTCTTCATTAAAGCGTTTAAACCGCACTCAAATAGACTCAATTTTATTACATCAGTCAGGTGATGTTATTGGTCAACATGCAGTTGAATATCAGGGCGTTTTACAAAGCTTGAAATTGCAAGGGTTATGCAACTCAATTGGAGTATCCATTTATGCGCCTGAGGAGCTGAATATAATATGGAATCATTCATCAGGCTGGCGCCCTGATATTATTCAGGCGCCTTTTAACATATTAGATCAAAGGTTAATAAGCTCAGGCTGGCTTAAAAAGCTCAACGCAGAAGGTGTGAGAGTTCATACGCGCTCTGTTTTCTTACAGGGACTATTGCTTATGTCTTCACAAAACCGACCGGCTTGGTTTAATCCATGGACTCCACTTTTAGACCGTTGGCTGGAGTGGTGTCATAATCAATCTATCACGCCTTTAAAAGTTGCACTTAACTTCGTTTGCAACCAGTCTGGTATTGAAAAGGTTGTGGTTGGTGTGGATTCTGCCAAGCAGCTTGAAGAAATTTCAGAGGAATTGTCAGAAGAATGCCCAAAACCACCGAATGATTTAATAAGTGAAGATATTAATTTGATTAACCCTTCTCGTTGGAAATTGGTATGAAAGTAGTTGCAATTGTCCAGGCCCGGATGGGCTCCACTAGACTTCCTAACAAAGTGATGCGTAATATAAATGATACCCCGATGATTGCTTTTTTGTTAGAGCGACTATCTCAATCTAAAAAAATTGATCAAATAATTTTAGCAACATCGAACGACCCTCGTAACGAACCTCTTGCAGAATTTGTGCGGGGCTTGGGATATGCAGTGTATTTGGGCAGCGAGAATGATGTTTTAGACCGTTATTACAACGCGGCATTGACTTGTCAGTCTGATACGGTCATCCGAATTACAGGCGATTGCCCACTCATTGATCCCGAGTTAGTTGATCAAATGATCATTGCTTACCAGCAGGAAGGTGTTGATTACATGGCAAATGTTAGTCCTGCAACTTATCCCGATGGTTTAGATACTGAAGTTTTTAGTTTTGAAGCTTTGAAAACGGCTTGGCAAAAAGCACAACTGCCCTCAGAAAGAGAGCACGTTACGCCATTTATCCGAGAGTCTGGAAATTTCAAAACAAGCAACTTTGCCCATACACAAGATTGCTCAGATGAGCGCTGGACAGTAGATGAGCCTGAAGACTTTGAGGTGACATCGGCTATATTTAATCACTTTTATCCTAGGAGAGATTTTTCTTGGTTTGAGGTTTTAAAGCTGCGCGAGCAACAACCACAACTATTTGCGCCTAATCGTCATTTAACTCGAAATGCAGGAGCCAATATGGGTACTGGTCAAAAACTCTGGAAGCGAGCAAAACACGTCATTCCCGGAGGTGGTATGTTGCTATCTAAACGAGCCGAAATGTTTTTACCAGATCGATGGCCTGCTTATTTTAGTAAATCTAAAGGCTGCAAGGTTTGGGATTTAGATGGCAATGAATATATTGATATGTCAATTATGGGAATTGGTACTAATATTTTAGGCTATGGGCATGATGAAGTGGATAACGCGGTGCGCAAAACCATTGATGCAGGCAATATGTCCACGTTTAATTGTCCTGAAGAAGTGTATTTAGCTGAAAAGTTAATTGAGATGCATCCTTGGGCAGGTATGGTGCGCTTTGCCCGTGCTGGCGGTGAAGCCAATGCCATTGCTATTCGGATCGCACGTGCCGCATCGGGTAAAGATAAGGTTGCAATCTGTGGCTATCATGGCTGGCATGACTGGTATTTGTCTGCTAATTTAGGAGATGATAAAAATTTAGCGGGGCACCTACTGTCAGGTTTAGAGCCAAACGGCGTGCCGCAAAATCTGCGCGGTACGGTTTTCCCCTTTAATTATAATAATTACGATGAATTAGAAAACTTGGTCAATATTCAAGATATTGGTGTGATTAAGATGGAAGTTTCACGCAATCGTGGGCCAGAAGATAACTTTTTACATAAAGTGCGTGAATTAGCCACTGCGCGCGGTATTGTATTGATCTTTGATGAGTGCACATCAGGATTCCGTCAAACACTTGGTGGTTTACATAAGCTCTATGGGGTAGAGCCTGATATGGCGATGTTTGGTAAAGCACTTGGTAATGGTTACGCTATTACTGCTACGATTGGTAGACGTGAAATAATGGAAGCCGCACAAAGCACCTTTATTAGTAGCACGTTTTGGACAGAACGCATTGGCCCTACAGCCGCATTAAAAACATTAGAAGTAATGGAACGTGAACGCTCATGGGAAAGCATCACAAATACAGGCAATACTATTAAAGCCAAGTGGCAAGCTTTGGCACAACACCATGGTTTATCAATTACTACAAATGGATTATCCGCACTAGCAGGGTTTTCAATTGATGGTCCGAATGCTTTGGCTTATAAAACCTTAATTACGCAAGAGATGCTAGCTAAAGGTTACTTGGCAGGCACTAGCGTGTATGTATGCATTGAACATACACCAGAGTTGGTTGATACATTTTTTGAAGTATTAGACCCTGTTTTTGCGCTTATCAAGGAATGTGAAAATGGGCGGGATATCAATAGCCTCCTGAAAGGCCCTGTATGTCATGGTGGTTTTAAGCGTCTTAATTGATATTTAAATTTAATATAGCAAATTTATTGAATGAACATTTTTCTTCGAGTTGATGCATCTATACATATCGGCACTGGCCATGTAATGCGCTGCTTAACGCTCGCAGATAAGCTCAAAGGGCAAGGTGCAACAACAGCTTTTATTTGCCGACACATTACAGAGCCTTTAAAACAGCTTATATGTGAAAATGGGCATACGTTAGTTTTTTTGCCACAGCATGACCCAGCTCTAATTAGTGAAGATAGCCTGCTGGCTCATGCTAAATGGATTGGAGTGCCACAAAGCATAGATGCAAAAGATACATTGTTAGCTATTGGCGAAACTACTTGTGATTTTCTGATTGTAGACCATTACGCTTTAGATATTAGATGGGAATCAGCATTGCGCCAATCAGCAAAAAAAATTATGGTAATTGACGATATTGCGGATCGGCAACACGATTGTGATGTGTTGCTTGATCAAAATTACTATTTTGATATGCAAGACAGATATCTTAATTTGATATCAGTGAATACTCAAAAGCTACTCGGCCCAAAGTATGCATTACTCAACCAAGCATTTATAGATTCTAGTCAAAATATTTGCCATAAAACTGGTTTAGTTAAGCGCGTATTAGTTTTTTTTGGTGGTATAGATAAAGACAACTATACCCAGTTGGTTCTTGAAGCCCTAGTAAAACTCGCACTACCTAATATTAAAGTAGATGTGATCATTGGT
>JACDEP010000147.1 GCA_013816325.1 Methylotenera sp. | reverse complement strand
AGCTTTAGGTCTTTAGCCGCTTCGGGATAATTTAAGTTGCCAATTTTCTCGACCTTTTGCCGCCAGGCATCTACATACAAAGCGTACTTATACTCTTTAACTCTAGCCCCGATAAATTTACGTTTAGGGCGTTTCTGGTATTCATCCTGCTGTTTAGAAATTAGCGCTTCAAGTCTATCCATTTCCAATGCGGCGGCGGCCACAGCAGTCATGTCTATTTTCTTGTTAGACGTTTCCTGATCACCTAGTTCAGACTTTTTAGCGGTAGCCTGCTGTACTGTCTGGGTTTCTACTTTTTTTGGTGAATTGAGTTGGGTCATCAACTCCTGCGCCTGCTTTTCCAGTGCCGCCACGTGCTTTTGTTCCTGAGTTTCTTCTGCCATTTGTTTTGCAGACTTTGCTCCTTTTTTCACTTGTGTTACAGGCTTAACCGTAAGTTCAACCTCTTGCTGCTTTAGGGCAGGTAGTACAGATTTCATCTTATGATTTTGCTCGGTATTACCGCCGCGATCAAGGTTGGCTTGGGCAAACACCTCAGCATTATCCGGCTTGCTTTGTGTTTTGGCATTCACCAAAAACACTTCAAGTATCGGCAAATTATCCCTAAATTTCTTAATGTCAGGCGGCTCGAATTTTATTGCCACTATAATTACAGCGTGAACCAATGCAGAGGCCAGCAGGGTAATCTGCAAGGTATCTAACTTGTTTAGGAAAGTAGTGTTCAACTATGGTTCTTTAGGGTTCTTTTATAATTCTTTTACGGTTCTTTGAAGAAAATTGGTTTCTTAACTTAAAGTTGTTGTGTTGTAGCCAGTGCATCAAGTAGTTTCTGGTGTACACCCCCAAACCCGCCATTACTCATCACCAAGACTTGGTCACTCGCTTTAGCTTCGCCTACTATGGCCAGAACCATAGCATCGATATCATCATACACAGTAGCTTTTGCTTTGATGGGTGCCAGCGCCTCAGCTGCATCCCAACCCAAATTTGCGCCGTAACAAAAAACCAAATCGGCTTCTTTAAGGCTTTCCGGCAGGGCATTTTTCATCACGCCTAGCTTCATGGTATTGGAACGCGGCTCTAGTACGGCCAATATGCGCGCCTTGCCAACCTTACCGCGCAAACCAGCCACTGTGGTGGTAATAGCAGTCGGGTGATGCGCAAAGTCATCATATACCGTTATGCCATTCACCTCACCGCATACTTCCATGCGGCGTTTCACGTTTTCAAACTGGTTCAACGCTTCAATGGCTATTTCTACAGTCACACCGGCATGCCGTGCCGCCGCCATGCTCGCCAATGCATTCAAACGGTTATGTTGACCAAATAATTTCCATGTCAACCGGCCTACATTTTTACTGTTCATCAATACCTCAAAGCTACCGTCGTCCGCTTCATTGGCGCTACTCCAAACGCTATCATTGCTAGTGCCAAATTTCTCTGTTGGCGTCCAGCAACCTTTATCCAGCACACGGTTCAAGCTAAGCTCATTACCATTCACTACTATTAAACCTTGTTGAGGCACTGTACGTACCAAGTGATGAAATTGCGTTTCAATAGCTGCCAGGTCACTAAAAATATCCGCGTGGTCAAATTCCAGATTATTCAATACGGCAGTACGTGGACGGTAGTGAACAAACTTGGAACGCTTATCGAAAAATGCCGTGTCATACTCATCAGCTTCAATCACAAAAAAAGGTGATTGGCTATTGGCATCTTGTTTTGGTGTACCAGGAAGGCGCGCTGAAATACCAAAATTTTGTGGGACGCCACCAATTAAAAACCCCGGCGCTAACCCTGCGTATTCCAATACCCAAGCGAGCATGGAAGAAGTAGTGGTTTTGCCATGTGTGCCCGCTACCGCTAGCACCCATCTGCCTTGCAACACATTCTCTGCGAGCCATTGCGGGCCAGAAATATAAGGCAAGCCGCGATTGAGGATATCTTCCATCAAAGGGTTGCCGCGTGAAACGACGTTACCAATGACATAAATATCCGGATTGAGCGAAGTTTGAGATGGGTCAAAGCCTTCAATTAGCCTAATGCCTTGTGCTTCAAGCTGAGTACTCATGGGTGGGTAAACGTTGGCGTCGCAGCCTGTGACTTTATGACCTTCAGCTTTGGCCAGTACTGCAATGCCGCCCATAAATGTGCCGCAAATACCTAAAATGTGAATATGCATATTGAACTAATGTGTTAAGTTAAATAATTCTAGCAAATACTTAGTTTATAAGCACTTTTATTTTTTTAGATGCAGGCATTTCCCTATTGCTTAGGACAGGTTAGGTGCCAGCCAGCGTTCTAGGTATTCTTTAGTCAAACCGCGGCGTTTTGCCATGTCTTCTAACTGGTCTACGCCAATCTTGTCGACGCTAAAGTATTTGGATTGTGCATGGGCAAAATAGAAGCCTGAAACCGCCGCTCCCGGAGACATGGCGAATGATTCCGTCAGCTCCATACCGATTGACTCTGCCTGTAACAACTGAAACATATCTGGTTTTACGGTGTGGTCCGGGCAAGCAGGGTAGCCCGGCGCAGGACGAATACCCTGATATTCTTCTTTAATCAGCGCTTCTTTGCTTAGGCTTTCATCTGCGGCGTAACCCCAGAAATCCATGCGAACACGTTCATGCATATACTCAGCAAATGCCTCGGCTAGCCTGTCTGCAAGCGCCTTTAACATGATGCTACTGTAATCGTCATGCGCAGCTTCAAAACGCTGTTCATGCTTTTCTATCCCTAGCCCTGCGGTGACGGCAAACAGCCCGACATAGTCTGGTGTGCCTTTAGGCGCAATAAAATCTGCTAGGCATTGATTAGGCCGTGGCACGCCATCAATGACCGGTTTTACGGTTTGCTGGCGCATGCCGTAATAAGTAAAAGCAATATTTTCGCGGGTCTCATCAGTATAGATTTCTATATCGTCATCATTCACCTGATTGGCAGGATGCAACGCAACCACGCCATTCGCCGTTAACCAGCGCCCATCGATGATCTTTTTAAGCATTGCTTGCGCTTCGCTTAACAGCTTGGTCGCCGCATCGCCAACGACTTCATCCTTGAGAATAGCCGGGTAGAAACCTGCCAAGTCCCAAGTCTGGAAAAAGGGTGTCCAATCGATGTATTGTGCAATCACGCTTAGATCAGCATTCTTAAACTCGCGGCGGCCAATGAACTTGGGCTTTACGGGCGCATTGGTACCAGCGAAGGCAAGCTTCGCTTTATTGGCACGCGCTTCTGCAATACTGAGCATAGGCGTGCCTTTTTTATTGGCATGCTGGGTGCGGGCTTTTTCATAATCTGTGGCGACTTCTGCAATGTAAGCATCGCGGCTTTCTAGCGTCAGCAAGGACTGCATTACTGAAACTGAACGAGAAGCATCTGCCACATAAATAATCGGGCCATCGTAATGCGGGGCGATTTTAACAGCCGTATGCGCGCGAGAAGTAGTAGCACCACCAATCAATAGAGGCATTTTCAGGCCTTGAAAGTATGGGTCACGCTGCATTTCACGTGCTACATGCGCCATCTCTTCTAACGATGGTGTAATCAAGCCGGATAAACCGATGATGTCAGCATTCTCAGCTTTCGCCATGGCGAGAATTTCAGCTGCAGGTACCATTACACCCATATTCACGACTTCAAAATTGTTACATTGCAATACGACTGATACGATGTTTTTGCCAATATCGTGCACATCGCCTTTCACAGTAGCGATGACCATTTTGCCTTTAGGTTTAGCCACAATACCAGTACGCGCTTCATCAGCAGCTTTTTCCGCTTCAATGTAAGGAATCAGGTGTGCGACAGCCTGCTTCATGACGCGGGCAGATTTCACCACCTGTGGCAGAAACATCTTGCCTTGGCCAAATAAGTCGCCGACCACGTTCATGCCATCCATGAGTGAACCTTCAATCACATGGATAGGTCGGCCACCATTATCAGCGACCTTTTGACGGGCTTCTTCGGTATCTTCTACTATGAATTCCGTGATGCCATGCACCATAGCGTGGCTTAAGCGCTTTTCAACCGGTGTTGGGTTTTCTGCCGTACCACGCCACTCCAAAGTAGCCGCCTCTTTTTTACCGCCAGCAACCAACGTGCTGGCAATCTCAATCATGCGTTCAGTAGCAGCTAAAGGATTACTTGGGTCAACAACACGGTTGAGCACCACGTCTTCTACTCGTTCTTTGAGCTCTGGCGCTAAGTCGTCATACACGCCCATCATGCCGGCATTGACGATACCCATGGTCATGCCAGCTTTAATAGCATGGTAGAGAAATACGGTGTGAATCGCCTCACGTGCCGGATCATTACCGCGGAAGCTGAAACTTACATTGGAGACACCGCCTGAGATTTTGGCATAAGGCAAGTTCTCTTTAATCCAGCGCGTGGCATTGATAAAGTCGACCGCATAGTTATTGTGCTCTTCGATACCTGTAGCGATTGCGAAAATGTTCGGATCAAAAATAATATCTTCGGGCGGGAAATCCAGCTCTTTTACCAATAAGTCATATGCCCTTTTGCAGATTTCTGTTTTGCGCTCGAAGGTATCTGCCTGGCCTTTTTCATCGAAGGCCATCACAATAATCGCAGCCCCATAACGCTTACATAACGTAGCTTGGCGAAGGAATTCTGCTTCGCCTTCTTTCATGGATATCGAGTTAACAATGGCTTTGCCCTGTACGCATTTTAAACCGGCTTCAATCACTGACCATTTACTGGAATCGATCATAATCGGCACGCGTGCAATATCCGGCTCTGAAGCGACCAAATTCAAAAAGTGTGTCATGGCTTTGATGGCGTCCAACATGCCTTCATCCATGTTGATATCGATGACCTGGGCACCATTTTCAACTTGCTGGCGGGCCACTGTGAGTGCTTCGTCGTATTGCTCATTGATAATCAATCGCGCAAACGCTTTTGAACCGGTTACATTGGTACGCTCACCAACATTTACAAACAATGACTCATCATCTATGACAAACGGCTCTAAGCCTGATAGCTTAAGTGTTTGCGGTAAGGTAGGAACCCTACGCGGTGGCAGGTCCTTAATTTCGTTATAGATGGCATTGATATGACTAGGTGTAGTACCACAACATCCGCCGGCAACATTCAGAAAGCCGCTATACGCAAATTCTTTGAGCAAGCTTGAAGTAACATCCGGTGTTTCATCAAAACCTGTATCTGACATTGGATTAGGCAACCCAGCATTGGGGTAGATACACACGAAGGTATCGGCTATTGTGGATAGCTCTTCCACATAAGGGCGCATCAAAGTGGCGCCAAGTGCACAGTTCAAGCCTACAGTAATGGGTTTGGCATGGCGTATGGAATGCCAGAATGCCGTCACGGTTTGGCCTGACAAAATACGGCCCGAGGCATCTGTTACCGTGCCGGAAAGCATGATGGGTAACTTACTTTTTGTTTCAGCGAAGTAGCTATC
>JACDEP010000146.1 GCA_013816325.1 Methylotenera sp. | reverse complement strand
TTGTTATAGGGTTCCGGGTCAGTGGAATACCAGTCTATATCGAACCAGAATGCATAAGGACTGGTTTGCCCCCATTCAAATACATGTTGCCACCATGGGTTTTCATAACCGCCTACCCCCATATGGTTAGGCACAATGTCGATAATCAGCCCCATGTTAGCTGCTCGCAATACCGCCACAAATTCTATCAAGCCTGGCTCACCACCTAGCTCCATACTGACTTGGGTAGGGTCAACAATGTCATAACCGTGGGTAGAGTTTTGCCTCGCGGTTAATATCGGCGAGGCATAAATGTGGGTAATCCCTAAAGAAGCATAATAATCGACATAGCGAATAGCATCTGCAAAAGTAAAGCCTTTATGGAATTGCAATCGTAACGTTGCCCCAATTGCGCAGCATTTAGCAATAACGTTTACTTTATTGAATTGCTCTACTGGCTTGTTCATGCTCGCGCCCACTCTAACAACGCGATAAAACTTAAACCGGGCAATACCCCTTTTTCCAGCGACAACCATACACCGCTATAATCGAATAAGATTTCGGGATCGGGCATCTTAATAACTTCTTCTCTATTTAAAATCAGCCGCTCGCTCCCTAAATTTATGACAATCGCCAGAGTTGCCCCGTCACCCATTTTCCAGTACGCCTTCACTGCAGAGGGCCCTATCGCCTCAGCCTTTAAGGAACGCACACCATCCAAACGTGGGATAATGTAATGATGCCTTATACCTAATAACTTGCTCACCCATTGACTCCAATCCAAGGAGCTATTGGTAACCGCACCCTCTACACTGAAAGGTCGCGGTATTGAAGCTAAAAAAGTTTCGGTATTGTTAGGGTCTGGAATTTGCAGGGCAAAAGCAGTATCTGCAAATTTGCTAAAAGTAGAAAACTCTTTGCGCCGTCCTTCTCTTACAGCTTCCACTAAATTAAGGTCTTCATGGCTGGTGAAGTACAAGAACGGCTGTGTAGCACCAAACTCTTCTCCCATAAATAGCATAGGAATCTGTGGACTTAATAACACTAAGGCATTGGCCACGCGTAAAGCCGGGTCAGATACTAGCGTAGTCAGCCGTTCACCAAAGGGCCGGTTGCCGACTTGGTCGTGATTCTGTAAAAACAATATGAAGGAAGTGTTCGCTAAGTCGCTACTACATTCACCTCGATCTTGTTCCCTGTGCTCCGAATGCTCTCCTTGATATACAAACCCTTCAGCCATACAACGTGCCAATTTCGCTGCCGGATTGTCCGCATAATCTGAATAATAGCCTTCAGTTTCGCCGGTTAATAACACATGTAATACATGATGACCGTCATCGTTCCATTGTGCGTCAAAGCCGTTTTTTAACATGCGTGCGCAATTATTGTCATTCTCAGCAGTTAGATGAATATGTCTATCTTTACCTAATGCATTCCGCGCCATCTGTGCTGCTTCAATCAGCCAGTCTTCATCAATAATGGCATGGCATGCATCAAATCGCAGACCATCGAATTGGTATTCATCTAACCAATACAAGACATTTTCAGTATAAAAATTACGGATTTCAGGATGATGAAAATCAATAGCGTTGCCCCACGGGGTGATATGAGCCTCGCTAAAAAAATGTGGCGCATAATGGTTGATGTAATTACCGTCAGGCCCAAAATGGTTATAGACCACATCCAATAAAATGCTCATATTCAAGGCATGCGCTTCGTCCACAAGTTCTTTTAGTTCATCCGGAGTGCCATAAGTATATTGCGGTGCGTACTGTAACACCCCGTCATAACCCCAGTTACGTTCGCCGGGATAACTGGCAATGGGCATCAGCTCGATTGCAGTGAATCCCATTGCGGCTAAGGAGGCTAGTTTAGCTTTTACACCGGTAAAACCACCGCACATGCCTACATGCAATTCATACAGTATGGTTTCATGCCAAGGACGGCCTTTCCAATTGAGGGTACGCCATTGATACGCCTCCGGGTCGACCACGATACTTTGGGTATGGACGCTATCGCGCTGAGCTCGTGATGCTGGGTCTGGCACCTCAAGCACAGCGCCTTGCTGGTTCTTAATACGATATTGATATAGGGTGCCGGCGCCACAATGAAGCTCCGCACTAAACCAGCCTTCTTCCTGTTCTTGCTGTAAGCCATGTATCTGGTCATTGAATATTACTTGCACCTCTGCTGCATGAGGTGCCCATATGCGAAACGTTGTGGTATTCGGCCCGATAAGATTCGCACCCGCCGCGAGCGAGCGTTTATGCGTAAAAGTATTAGTCATGGGTTTCAGTATCGCTTGCATGGTGCGTTAAATCATTTCCTAAAAAATTACTTACTTGATATCGCAGGCTACGTAATGGCACATTTATCCAAGCTGGACGGTGCCTGGCTTCATAGACCACCTCGTAACACACTCTTTCCAGTGTAAAAAGCTGTAACAAAGCCTGTGATTGCGGGGATATATCATATTTTTCCTCCGTAACATTACTGCCGGATTGGGCCACAGGGATAGATATAGGCTCAGCCTGTTTAGTATTTGCCGTTACTGCACAATAAGCCTGCATAAAACTTGACCTGGAAGTTTCCAGATACTGGCGTAATAAACGATCACGTTCATCCTGATTGATTTGTTGATGGAGCTCATTCCTGTCAATAAAGGCTGCCGCATAGGAAAATGAGCGCAATGTCCCTGCAACATCACGTAAAGGGCTGTCTTTTTGGCGTCGCTCTTCCAAGGTATGATTAGGCTCTCCTTCGAAATCGATAATCATCACGTCGCCGGAAATTACCAAAACCTGCCCTAAATGGAAGTCGCCATGGATACGCGTACGCAAATGATTTTTACCGTTTTTCACCATCTGGCTGACGTAAGCTAATAACTCATCGCGTTTAGAAGCCAGATACTGAGAAGCCTCAATATCGTCTTCATGCTGCCATTGCTGATCAGCCAATATTTTCAAGGTAGTTTCTACTTGTGCTTTGATGCGATGTTCCCAAGATGCTATATCAGAGTCATTGCTAGGTTCAGGGTTAAACGCCGGGTCGTCAGTAGGTAAAGCCAGTGCATTATGCAACTCACCTAACCTATGCCCTAAAATCGTAGCGAAACCTGCCAATTCTTCAATCGGGCTTGCATTTTCAACTGGCAAAGCTTCTACCGCGATTTGCGCTGAATTGCTTGGCTGTAGAGCCTTACTTAACCTATCCAGCGTCCATTGCCAAGCATCGCCTTGATTATGGACAAACGATTGGGCCAAAACTTGAGTGTATGGCGCACCATCAGAGCTGATGTAAGTCATGTCCCCGAGGAATTGTGGAGCATTGGTGTAGCCAATCTTTGTCAGATACCTAGCAATCTCCAACTCTGGGTTGATGCCAGGACTTACGCGGCGGATGACTTTTAGAATGGCAACATCCCCCACGATGAGCGAACTATTGGACTGTTCGGCAATAGGTCTACGCAATTTAGTTTCTGTATTCAATTCTAGTTTCTTGAACCCATCGCTCGAGCTAAATTGGATTTTGCCATTAGAGGCTTCGAGCAATCTTTCCTGTTTCAAATGGTCAATTAGCGTATAGGCAAAATCATCGATTGAAAAAGCGTCAGTCAGCAGCCCGATACGGGGGCCTCTTCTTACTCTGGCTAATGCTAGTTGCTGCGCTAGATTAGAGGTTTCAACACAATCAATGCAGAATCCTAAGGGCATAAAATAATGCTCTTCACTACTTTCGGTAGTAGTTTTTACCTCAATTAGCAACAAAGGCGCCGCCGCTGGTCGGGCGTTTTCAAGTACGGATAATAAGGATATAGAAGTAGAAAGTAGCTTCTCCTGTTTACCCGCAAACCAACGCTGCCTAGGCAAATATTGCGGTAGAATCTGCTTTTCAATCACATCGCTGACGGGTGGCTTGGTCAAGTCAGGTAAACCATTCGGCAATACTAAAGTGAGATACTCAGGCATTGACTGTATAGGAGCGACATAATCCGGTGGCATGCGCGTCTCCGTGGTCAAGCGAAACCAATAAAAACCGTAAGCTGCTAATGTCAGCGTGTAAGGCGCTTGGCTAATCCGGGGAAATATTGACCCGCCAATGAGCTCTATCGGGATAAAGCCAGAAAATTCAGCAAGATCCAACTCCACCGGCTGCGCAGTACTGGAAACGTTGGCCAAGCAAAGAAGAGTTTCCTGAATACCTGAGTTAGCCAGATTAACGCCTGCAAAGGCCCTGATATAAGCGAGTACCTTACGGTTATTTGGATAGAGTAAACGCAAGCTTCCACGACCAAAAGCTTGGTATTGCTTTCTCACCGCTAATAATTTGCGCATCCAATTCAGTAATGAATATGGGTCGGCATTTTGTGCTTCGACGTTGAGTGCCTGATAGCCATATTGAGCATCCATAATAGGCGGCAAAACCAACCTGGCAGGATCGATACGTGAGAAGCCGCCATTTCGATCTGGCGACCATTGCATAGGGGTTCTTACGCCATCGCGGTCACCTAGGTGAATATTGTCGCCCATGCCAATCTCATCACCGTAATAGATTACCGGTGTACCAGGCATGGAAAGTAACAAACTATTTAGCAATTCAAGACGCCTGCGGTCGCGCTGTAATAATGGTGCAAGTCGGCGGCGTATACCCACATTCAAGCGTGCGCGACTTTCTGAAGCATAGAAATTCAGCATATAAGCGCGTTCGCTGTCGGTGACCATTTCTAGTGTAAGTTCGTCATGGTTACGCAAGAAAATCGCCCATTGGCAATCAGGAGGGATATCCGGCGTTTGACGAAGGATGTCCGTAATAGGGAAACGATCTTCCTGAGCCAAGGCTAAATACATACGCGGCATAAGCGGAAAGTGGAAAGCCATGTGGCATTCGTCATTGTTACCAAAGTAGGATTGCACATCTTCCGGCCACATGTTGGCTTCGGCCAAAAGCATACGGTCAGGATATTTCTGGTCGATGACCTGGCGAATTTTTTTTAGTATGGCATGGGTTTCAGGTAAGTTTTCATTTGAAGTACCTTCACGTTCAATAAGGTACGGTACTGCATCAAGACGCAGTCCATCCACACCCAAATCAAGCCAGAACTCCATGACACTGATCACAGCTTTTAATACCTGAGGGTTGTCAAAATTGAGGTCAGGCTGATGCGAAAAGAAACGGTGCCAGAAGAAAGCGTTCGCTACCGGATCCCACGTCCAATTAGATTTTTCGGTGTCGGTAAAGATAATGCGAGTTTGGCTGTAAGCGGTATCGGTATCAGACCAAACATAGAAATTCCGGGCTGCAGAATCGGGTCTGGCAGTACGCGCTCGTTGGAACCAAGGATGCTGGTCGGAGGTATGATTGACAATAAGCTCGGTAATAACACGTAAGCCACGATTGTGCGCTTCGGAGATAAAACGTTTTACATCGAACAAAGTACCATAATCGGCATGCACACCGCGAAATTCCGCAAT
>JACDEP010000145.1 GCA_013816325.1 Methylotenera sp. | reverse complement strand
AGCCAGCAGTTGTTCCGCATTACTACCTGCGCCAGCGCCACAACCCTCTTACTACTCACTAGATGGCATACCCACTAAATCTCGGACTCCTCCATCCACATCAATCACATTAACCACAGTTAAGCCGACCATCATCATCACTACACCGCGGGCGTCAGCGGGATTTGACACTCGGCATATGATTTACATGCGCCAAGCCCACAAGCTTGAATATTTTGCACACAGTGAATGGGTAAATGCACCAGCGCATATGTTGGCGCCGCTAATAATGACTGCTATTGAAGGTAGTAATGCCTTTAACGCTGTCGTACTCTCCCCTGCAAATGTATCTGGAGACTTTAGACTTGATAGTGAGGTAGTCCGATTACAGCAAGAGTTTGATAGCCAACCAAGTAAAGTACGATTCACGCTTCGTGTTTACATGGTGGATAACGCAACTCGAAAAGTAATAGCAATGCGTGAATTTGATGAAACTGCCATTGCGAACAGTGATGACCCTTATGGTGGGGTGATAGCGGCTAATCATGCCGTACAGCTGGTTCTGGAAAAGCTAACAGCTTTTTGCAGCGATGTATTCATTCAAAATAAATGAAGTTTTTGGCACCTATGACCGCGCTTACTGAGCAACGCAACAACCCTTTACATGGCGTTACGTTAGAGGCAATGGTGACTTCCTTGTTTGATTATTACGGATGGGTGGGGTTAGCTGAACGAATTCCAGTAAATTGCTTCACGCATGACCCAAGCATTAAATCAAGTCTTAAGTTTTTACGTAAAACCCCCTGGGCACGGGGTAAGGTTGAAACCCTTTATTTATCCATGTTAAAAAATAAAGGATAGACCGGAAATGTGCTCTTATTTTTTTGGAGCAGATTTTGGTAGTATTGAACCTGTTACGACTATAACTTTCTTATCTTGCTTTGGTTTTTTCGTTTCTTTGTTCTTTTTTTGCTGTCCTTTTGCCATGATAGTTCTCCAGAGTAAACCGTTTGAATTTGATTAATCCTAATCAATAAAGTGCATCATAGCCTGATGCAAAAATATATGTGGATTTCTTTGAGCTTAGTACATAGTGTTAAATGGAATGATGCCCTCCAAATAAGCATTGGGTAAATCGGCATAACTCAAGGCTTACTCAAGCAGTGCAATCAATCCAAATAGCGGTGCCAATGAAAATATCGAAATCTATCGAGGATTGGTCTAGTATTACTCTGCAAAGGTAATAAAAGGCTTAAATAAATGTAAGCTTTTTAGTTTCTCTAAATTCCATACTCAATCAAATAAACCAATAATGATCGACTAATAGCGCAGCAAAAATCAGCGTTAGGTAAATGATGGAGTACTTGAAGGTACGTTTCGCCAAATCATCAGAATACTTGCGATATAAACCAATGACGTATGCGAGAAATATTGCGTTGAGGATGATTGCGGAAACTAAGTAAATCAGACCGCTCATGCCTAAGCCATAAGGCATAACTGAAACAGCCACGAGGATTACTGTATACAACAATATATGCAGTAAAGTGAAAGCTTCACCGTGTGTTACCGGCAGCATAGGCATACCGACTTTTGCGTATTCTTCACGTCTATATAAAGCCAATGCCCAGAAATGCGGTGGCGTCCATGCAAAAATAATGAGGAACATGATAAGAGACTCAGGTGACACTGCATTATTGACTGCAGCCCAACCTAATATCGGTGGCATGGCGCCAGATGCGCCGCCTATTACAATGTTCATTGGTGTTGCCGGTTTAAGGAACACGGTATAAATCACCGCATACCCAACAAACGTAGCAAACGTCAGCCACATGGTTAAGGGATTTACATAGAAATACAAAATAGCCAAACCGGTACTGCCTAATAGAGTGGCAAAAATGGTCGTTTCGGTTGAAGATACTTGTCCGGTAGGCAGGGCTCTGGCTCGTGTACGTGCCATGATCGCATCGATTTTATGTTCTATTAGGCAATTGAAAGCAGCAGCAGCACCGGATGCAAAAGCTATGCCTATAGTTGTAGCTAACAACAGCGGCCATGGCACCATGCCCGGTGTGGCTAGAAACATGCCGATAATTGCAGTGAATACTATGAGCGATGTTACCCTGGGTTTACAAAGGGAGAAAAAGCTTTTAAAGCTTATACCCAAGTTCTGCATAGCGGTGGTTGCATTGATACTCATTTATTTCTCACACTCGAAATCATTCTGTTCTGTAGATGAATTATCTAGCCGGTAATTTAGTAATTTTGGAATTGAGGGTTACCAAAGTTACCACTAATAATGCTGCGCCAAAATTGTGTGCTACGGCTAGGAGTAGCGGTAAATGCAGAATTAAATTTGCAATACCTAAACTAATTTGTGCAGCAAGTACAATTAACAGCAGAATGGCTAATAATTTTAATTGCCGATATTTTAATACATTTAAGGCCAAAATCCCCAAATAAATCAATGTGATTGCTGCACCCAGCCTGTGAGCCCACTGTATGGCAGTGATAGATTCCAAGGTTAGCGCGCCGCCATTTGCATTCTGACCAAGCTCTCTAAACAAGTGGAATGCATCTTTAAAGTCCATGGGTGGCAGCCATACGCCATGACATGTCGGAAAGTCTGTACAGGCCAAAGCCGCGTAGTTAGTGCTAGTCCATCCGCCTAAGAATATTTGCATGAACAATATGATTAAAGAAAAACGTATCGCTAGCTTCATGCCGTTAGGAAGATGTATATCTGCATTGAAATTTGCGCAGTGTCTATGCGCCAGCCATACCAAGATAGCTAGACTAGCCATGCCACCCAGCAAATGTGAACTAACGATTGCCGGTTTAAGGAGCATCGTCACTGTCCACATGCCTAGCGCCGCTTGGAAGCCAATAAAAAAGACTAGGAATGTTGGCAACCATGGCGTTGTTTTTATCTCTTTCTTAGCGCGCCAACCAAGCACTACCATGGTTACAATAATCAAGCCGAGTGTTCCGGCTAAATAGCGATGTGCCATTTCTTTCCAAGCTTTTCCTACATGCACTGTGCTGTTAGGATAGGCAGTTTGTGCCGTCCGTATTGCAGATTCGCTTTCAGGTACTGTCAGTGCACCATAACAGCCAGGCCAATCTGGACAGCCAAGGCCTGCGTCGTTTAGCCTGACGTAAGCACCGAGTACAACTACGCAAAGCGCAAGTACTGCTGCAACGAGTGCCAGCTTTTTAAATAACTTAAAGCTCTTGGTAGAGTTATCTAAAACGATATGCATCTCAACCCGCCCAAGAATATCTTAATAGACGTGTGATATCTTTCCGTACATCAGCGAGTGGTACACTAGGTTGGTAACTCATCATCAAATGCCCTAGCGGGTCTATTAAGTAAAGCCGATTACTGCTTTTTGCATCCGCGCCGTTTACTTGGAACTGTTCGGTTAAAGCTGCAACATGAGCGATAGGCTGATTGATCACAATCAAGTCTGGGTAATTAGATTTGATATCGCTTACATCCTGTGTAGCAGTAATCAATACACGTTGTGAACGCTCAATATCTTTATATAGGGAGGCATGTAACTGACGCATATCATGCAATTTATCCTGACAGACTTTTTCACAGCTTTCTGCTACGTATACCACGCTCCATTTTTCTTTCCAGAACTCTGATTTTAAGCTAGCACCTTCATTGTTTTTTAAATCTACAGGCGAACTTAATAAGCGTGGCGGCTGTACTAATTGACCTAAACTCGCACCTTGCGGTTTCCAGTTATAGTGATACATCAATATCACCACGATGATAGGCACCACGAAAAAAACCAGCATGAGCAGAAATATCTTCCGACCCCGGCGTTGCATTTCCAAATCAATGGATTGGTTATTATTTTGCATTTAATCTTACCCAGTAAAGTTAATTCAGTAGATTTAATCTTGCTTGGTTTCAATACCAACTTTAGAGACGCTCATATAAATAAATATGAGTAGTGTTGCTAGCGCAAATCCAAACCATTGATAGGCATAACCCATATTAGTTGCTATACGCTCTACTGGCACCTGCCAGTTTCTTACAAAGCCCCCGCCTTCGCTCTGTACATCCAGCTTAATAGCTAAAGGCGAGACTGCAAATGGGACTAAACGCTGATATTTAGCAATATTCATATTTTGCCAGACCGGTTGCAGGATTTTTTCGTTTGCGGTAGATACGCTTTTGTCTTCTAAACTGAAAGTCTTCTTGCTTGGTACCCAAACTTGCCCTGTAATTTCCTGAATCTCGTTAGGTGTATCAAAAACAGGCAGTTCGCTATGGTCATCTTTCGCTAATATCCAACCCCTATTTACCAGAACATATTGCTTGGTATTTTCGATCTTTAGAGGCGTTATAACGTGATAACCCACCCTATCGTCTTCTACCTGGTTATCCAACAAAAACTGATACTTAATCTCATAAGTACCAGTGACTTTAACTTTTTTATATTTCCAATCTTCAACCAGCAAGTCTGGTTTACCAGCCATGTTCAATGGGAAAGGAAGCGCAGAATCCGTTTTGGCCTGATTGTAAGCGTTTTGTATGAGTTGCTTCTGTTCAGCTTTATGGTATTGCCATAATCCAAATTTAATAAATAAGGGTATGCAGATTATGGTTAGTAACGTTCCGAGCAATGATGGACTAAAAACGTACTGATGAATTCTAAATTGCAATTGTTTCACGGCAGTCCCATAATACTTAATCAAATCTCACTTTGGACATTGCTATGTTAATAAAAGTCATCATTGTTTTAACTTTAATTGTCATCCTTGGAAGTTTATTTTCGGCACTTTTCTTTTTGACAAAAGACAAAAATGGTGGCAAAAGAACCGTTAGGGCTTTAACAATCCGCATCGGTTTGTCTATCGCATTGTTTATATTATTGCTTATCGCGGGTAAGTTCGGTTTAATTGGTCATCCACTATAAATAACCTTCCAATAAAAAAGGCGATGCTTATGCATCGCCCTTTTTATTATCTCAATTTACAGCCAGTATACGAATATGAACAAACCTAGCCAAACCACGTCCACGAAGTGCCAGTACCAAGCTACACCTTCGAAACCAAAGTGATGCTCAGGTGTAAAGTGACCTTTCATACAGCGTAATAAAATCACAATCAACATGATGGTACCGAGAGTCACGTGGAAACCATGGAAGCCTGTCAGCATAAAGAATGTTGCGCCATAAGCACCTGAACCTAGCGTTAAACCCATTTCAGTATATGCGTGGTGATATTCCATTGCCTGGCAAATCAAGAACGCTATACCCAGTGCAACGGTTAATGCCATACCGATGACCAGTTGTTTACGGTTGTTTTTAATTAAACCCCAATGTGCCCAAGTAATGGTTGCACCCGAAGTCAGCAATAACATTGTATTGATAGCCGGCAAACCCCATGGATCCATTTTATGGAAATTTGTTGGTGGCACATAGTTACCACTGACTACCAAACCGCCCACACCTTGGGTA
>JACDEP010000021.1 GCA_013816325.1 Methylotenera sp. | reverse complement strand
CGTCGCGGTTCTGTTCCCAATGGTGCAGAAATAGTAATAGATAGGTGCCTGCCATATTCAATGTCAATTTTAAATATGCTGTTTCCAAACTTTATTCCAAACTTTACCGTAAGCCTTAAGCAAACGCTGATGCATCACGCTACCTTCCATATTCGGCCCGAGCGTACCTAAACCAAAATATTGCTCTTCACGGTTCAATAGCTTATGCGCTTGCTGCAATGTTTCTGTACCATAAAGTAGCATTAAGTTTTTTTCAAATGCAGCTGTGTCCTCTGATTCTGCCATCTCCTTAATTTGCACAATATTTTCAATGCAGCGGTAAACGCGAGCACGTTTTTCAGGGAGTTCACCAAACTGCGCAATCCAAGCACAGCCGTTTAAAATTTCATCAGTATCGCCAGCGGCTAGGGCGGCTAATGCTTTGAGTTCGCCAGCGCGTAAATCTACCCATGTGGTGTTTGGGTCTGCACATAAACCGATTAAGGTGGTCACGGGCAGTTCATCTGCCAGTTCCAGGTCTAACAAGGTTTCTAATAATTCGACTGATTCTGCCTGGCTTAATTCAGGCAAACGTAACGCAAATGGGCGTACCAAATTACCTACGGTGTTGTTTTCCCATTGCAATTCTTCTACAGGGTAAATCTCACTCATGCCGGGTACAAAAATGCGGCAGGCATATACGCCTAAATGGTCGAAATCGGCGATATACATATCGTGACCGCTGTGATGAATGGTATTGACGCACCAGTTGTAATCTTCTTCAGTCGTTGTCCCAAAGTTCCAGTCTACAAATTCGTAATCTGGCGTGCTGCGTAAAAAGTCCCAGCTAATGACACCGCTAGAATCCACAAAATGAATTTCCAAGTTTTGCGAGTCTGCGATCTCTTCCATATCAAAGCCTGGTGCAACAAAGCCTTCCAAGCTGTCCATTGCGCGACCTTGAAGTAGCTCTGTTAACGCGCGTTCTAGGGCTACTTCAAATCGCGGATGTGCGCCAAAGCTGGCAAAGCAGCCTTGATCTTCAGGGTGCAATAGTGTGACATTCATCACCGGGTATTGGCCGCCAAGTGAAGCATCTTTTACCAAGATTCCATAACCCGCATCGCGTAAGCCTTTAATGCCAGTAGCAATACGTGGATAGCGATGCAAAACGCTTTCAGGCACATCGGGCAGGCAAATACCTTCGCGAATGATTTTGTATTTAATGTCGCGTTCAAAAATCTCAGCCAATGCTTGCGTGCGTGCTTCCATCATGGTGTTGCCAGCGCTCATGCCGTTACTCACATATAGATTGCCAATGAGGTTTACTGGAAACAACACAGTTTTATTGTCACGCAAACGTGTGTAAGGAATGGCGCAAATTCCACGCTCTTTATTACCAGAATTCAAATCAATCAGTTTGCTGGCAAAGGTAGTGCCTTCGGGGTTGTAGAATTTTTGCAATTCAGGGGTGAGTAACTCATTAGGCCATTGATCGCCATTTAACTTAATCCATTGCTCATTCGGGTAATGTACAAAGTCTTTGTTCGCTATTTCCTCGCCCAGGTAAAAATGCGTCCAAAAATAATTGGTACTTAAACGCTCAAAATATTCCCCTAATGCACTCGCTCTGGCAGCAAGTTCAGAAGCGCCTTTACCGTTGGTAAATAACCTCGGGCAATCACGGTCAATGACATGCACAGACCAAATACCTTCAATCTCATTCAGCCAAGATTTCTCTTGAGTATGAATGTTTAAGGCCAATAGTTTGGCTAGTAGCGTACTAATAGACGACTCTAATGAGGCATCTTTGCTAGGTATAAAGGTTTCTGTGGTGGTCATGTTGATATTCACGTTGAGGTGCTAAAAAGAAAGCCTGACAGAATATCATGCTGTTCCAACAACGCGAAAAGTGAGTCATGCAACTACATGCTTAAAAACGTCTAATTATTAGCGATTCCATCTTAATGCAGGCGTATGCACTGGACTATCCCAATGCTGCTTGATTTCTTCATCAAGCAGGCAAAGCGTTATCGAGGCGCCTGCCATATCTAGCGCTGTAGTGTAGTTGCCCACCAATGAGCGGGCAATCTTGATGCCGTGCTTGGTAAATAATTGGGCGGCTGTATTATAAATAAGATAGAGCTCCATGAGCGGCGTTCCGGAAAAGCCATTTACTAACAACAAGGCTTCGCTATGCTCTGTTTTTAAGCCTCTAGTATTGAAATCTTCAAGGATAGCAGCAACCAGGTCTTTCACAATTTCATCGGCTTCTCGCATGGCTTCACGCCTGCGGCCTGGCTCACCATGAATACCTACGCCCATTTCCAGTTCGGTATGGTCAATATCAAAAGTAGGGCGTCCTGCAGCAGGCACAGTGCAACTGGTAAGCGCCACGCCCATGCTGGCGGTACGCTCGTTGACTTTATCGCCTAGTGCTTTGCAAGTTTGCAGATCGGCACCAGTCTCCGCCATACTGCCTACGCATTTTTCTACAATCATCGTGCCGGCAACGCCACGGCGGCCTGTTGTGTAAGTAGAATTCATCACCGCAACATCATCGCTAGTGAGTACCGTGGCAGATTCGAAAGGCAGCATTTCTGTCGCCATTTCAAAATTCATCACATCGCCGGAATAGTTCTTAACGATAAACAGGATACCTATGCCGGCATGTACATTTTCAGCCGCAGCAAACATTTGGTCTGGAGTAGGGGAGGTGAAAACATGGCCGGGACAGGCGGCATCCAGCATGCCATAGCCAATGTAACCGGCATGTAGCGGTTCATGGCCAGAGCCGCCGCCGGAGATGATGGCGACTTTATCAGTTGCTTTATGCTTGCGGGTAATGAAATTAGGATCCAAGTGCAAGTTTACTAAATCAGCATGGGCTGATGCAAAACCACTTAGGCTTTCAAGTAAAACATTATCTACATCATTAATAAATTTCTTCATTTTATAGTCCTTTGTTCGTCATTACTTTGTTACAAAATCCCTCATTTACAAAAACTAAATGTCGGGGTTATGTGCCTCGTACTGACTCGCTTAATTATTTTTATCTAATATAAGTTTACACACGGTTTCTACCATCAATTGGCAGCTTTTAGCGCCCGGGTCTATATGTCCAATTGCCCGCTCACCTAAGCCCGCAGCGCGACCTTTGGTGGCAATTAAACTTTTTGTTGCTAGCATGCCTTGTTCTGCGGTATTAATAAGTGTGGCGCATATCAGTTTGACCTCGCAATTTTGCGCTGCCAATAATGTAAATTGCTGGGAAACCGGAATCAGCACATCCAGCATGGTTTTTTCACCAATGTCAGCCTTGCCGCGTTGACGAATAGCCTCAACGCCTGATGCGAAAGCTGCAGCAATTTTGAGATGAGAATCATCGCCGATGTCTTTCGATATCTTAGCCATACTCATAAAAAAACTAGCAAGTAATGGCCCGGAAGCGCCGCCGATAGTGCTTAAAAGCTTTGTGCCGATTTTATGCAACGCTGCGTCTGGCGTTAATGGCGTCAACTCAGTCTGCATTTCAACAATGACTGCCGCGCCACGTTTCATGTTGATGTAATGATCACCATCGCCAATTTCCCTATCTAACGACTCTAGCGTATTTTCATTCGCTAAGATGGTTTGCTGAATCGCGTTTGCCGCGCTAATGATAAATTGTGTAGAGAGATAGTTCATTTAATATGCCAGCCCGTTAAGTATAAATCTGTAGCGCAAATCTAGTGATTAACACTATATTGCCATTCGATTAAAGTTGTTAAACTCTACACATGTCATTTAACCATTTCAACATAACTTATTTGAATTTTACCTGTGTATGAGCTTACGTTTTCGCCTAAACCTGTTGATTACCGTGTTAATGCTGATGTTTATGGTATCGGTGGGTTATGTGATTCTCAATGGCACCAAGGATTCGATTCAAGAAGGCGTTGAAGCCTCTACCAGGGTGACTACCCAGCTTTTAGACACGGTCATTATCAGTTCAGTGCAGAATCCGGAATGGGGTTATACGCATGATGTGTTACGTCGTTTTTTGGAATCGTTAGGCCATGTGCGTGGCAATGAAATCAGGCTATACAGTATTAGTGGCGCCAAAATCTACCATTCCCCGCCTTCTAAATATCTAGCACAGGAAAATCCACCGCAATGGTTTGCCGACATGTTGGCGCCACATGAAAAATCGGTCACTCGATTTGTACACTTCGGCAAATTAGAAATCATTCCCAATCCGTCAGGCGCCATTCGAGAGGCTTGGGGCCGCATTACCAAATTATTCTGGCTAGGCTTGGTTTTCTATATCGTATTGAATGGCATGATATATTGGGTGCTAGGCCGCTCCTTAAAGCCTATTGGCGCGGTTCTAAAAGCAATCAACCGAGTAGAAAAAGGTGATCTAGCTACAAGACTTCCAGAATTTTCCTTACCAGAGTTTGCGCGCATCGCGCATAACTTCAATGCCATGGGCGAATCGTTACAAGCCAGCACTTCAGAGAATCAGCGCTTGGCGTTGATTGCCCAGCAAACAGCGGATGCCATTATTATTCATGACTTAGACGGCAATATATCATTCTGGAATTTAGCGGCTGAGCGCATGTTTGGTTATAAGCCCGAAGAAATCATCGGGAAATCAGCCAGTTTATTAAGCCCTAAAGGTTTGCCGGATGATTTTGCGCAAACCTTCCAAGTGATTATCACCGGGCAGAGTATTGATAACCAAATCACCCAACGCGTCAATAAGAGTGGCAAAATCATTGATGTTTCAATTTCGGCCGCACCTTTGATAGACCCGGAAACTAGCAAAGTGATTGGCGATATCTGTAGTATGCGTGATATTACCGAACGCAAAAAGGCTGAAGAAGCATTGCGTAAGCTGGAAGAGAATCGCCAACTAACCCAAGTGATACAAAAACATATTGAAGAAGAGCGCCGCAGCCTGGCGCGTGAGCTTCATGATGAGCTTGGCCAATATGTCACGGCTATCAAGACCTTTGCTGTGGCCATTGCCAATAAAACAAAACCTAATGAAACGAACGCCGGCATGCCTGAAATCGAAGCTAACGCCAGGGTCATTGTTTCTGCCGCGAACCAGATTTATGATGGCATGCACCATATCATCCGCCAATTACGCCCCGGTTCCTTAGATAACTTGGGCTTGGCTGAAACCCTCAAAGATGTGGTGAGTAATTATCAGGCGCAAAATCCAAATGTGAAAATCAGCCTGCAACTAAAAGGCGATTTAACCGGTTTGGGTGAAACTGTTAGCATAAATTTGTATCGAATCGTGCAGGAATCATTGAATAACGCCTTTAAATACGCTGAAGCCAGCACAATAGATATTAAGCTGACCAAATCAAAAAATGGCGAATTGCAGTTAGATGTACAAGATAATGGCATCGGCATGGATATTGAAGCGGTAGACCAAACCAAGCATTTTGGCCTGCTTGGCATGCGAGAGCGTGCTCAGGCGTTAAATGGCACATTTAAGCTAGTGGCAGCACAGAGTAAAGGCACAACCATACGTGTCAAGATTCCTAATCAGGATCAAGGTTAATAAAAAATATAACAGTTTAATCATTGGAGAGATGCAACATGAGTCAAATTAACGTCATGCTGGTGGATGACCACGCTGTGGTTCGCATGGGATTCAAAATGTTGCTCGAGGCAGACTCGGATATCAAAATCGTCGCCGAAGCGGAAAGCGGCGAACAGGCTATTACGCGTTATATGGAGCATAAACCGCATGTGGTGGTCATGGATATCACTATGCCAGGTATCGGTGGACTAGAAGCCATTGAGCGGATTTTAGCCAAGGACAGTAATGCCAGGATTTTGGTACTTTCAGCACATGAAGATTCGGTGCACCCGAAGCGAGTATTAAATGCTGGTGCAATGGGCTATTTGACTAAGCGCAGTGCTGCAGAAGAACTTATCAAGGCAATTCGCACTGTAGCGACTGGAAAGAAATACCTGGAAGCTAGCATAGCGCAGCAGATGGCCATACAGCAATTGTCCGGCGATCAAAACCCGGTAGATGTATTATCAGCTCGCGAATTTGAAGTGTTCATGGCGTTGGCAAAAGGCAAAACCACCAATGAAATAGCTGAAACATTATTCCTAAGCCCGCGTACTGTGGGCACACATCTTTACAACATCAAACAAAAACTGAGTGCGAACAACTCCGCTGAAATCGCCCTGATTGCTATGCGTAGCGGCCTGATAGATCCTTAATAATTAATTGGCAGAATAACGGGCGACATTGAGTTCGCCAACGCCTGATAGCTCTACCAATGCCTTCGTACCGCTATGCATTTTACCTATTTCTGGCGGCACCAAGAAAGTGATTGCTTCTGTTGGCTTAGTGCTTTTTTTAACTAGAAGCGGGATGGCCTCAGCACCAACTGCTATCTGCCATTGCTGCCATTCATTTTTAGGTGGAATAAGGGTAGAGCCTTGTAACCTAGCTTTTTCCAGAATACGATTTTTTTCATCGCCCACCAATAAACTCCATACTTCAACCTGTACCAGTCTGGTTTCTTGAATCAATTGAATGGGTCTTTCTTCTTCAATCGCGATTTCGGGAAGTGGCTCTACTTTGGGTGTAACTGCTTCAAAAGCAGAATTGATAAATGCCAATTTATAAGGGTCGACCGGAGTATCTTTAAGCGGAGCTTTTTGGGCAGCTAACTTATCGTTTTTCTCTTTTGCATTCAATGCTGCTCCCGTCAATTTGTCCGCTCCATGCATTAGCATAGAGCGCGCCAATTGCTGTGCAAAAGTTCCCCCTAAGCAGCTGCAAAGCGTGAGGGACAATAAACCCATTACCAACCATTTGAAAGTTTGATTTAACGCCATCGTTTTTATTCAACTACGTTTTTAACGTGGGGGAGTTAGATTACTGCTAGCAAAATTAAATGTCCACAGGTATTTAGCGAACTCTTTGTATGATAGAAGATACCTATACTAAATTATCCTTAATATTCGTTTAGCGCCCATTACTCGCTTATATCCGTTAGATTGAACATTTACATTACTTTCCAAAGTGGACGTTAGTCTGTAACCATGAATCAGTGCCGCTCCCGTGATGACTGTCTGTGAAATAGGCAGCTTGGATTAGCTGGTTATTACAAAAAGTAAGTGGGACTTTCCATTTTAATAAAAACACTTGCTAATACCCGCTCTAACAATAGTTTACATTGCCTTTGAATGCTATATCCCGCGCCGAATCCGATAGGGTTTTGTGAATATTTCTGTGAATAATCACCATAAAGTACTGATAGATATTCATGATTCGTTTGCTATCAAAAAAGTATTATGTTCAAATTCAATCTTTGGCAAACCTAATGAAAGTTAGGGACGCAAAGTCACCGGTCTAAAGAATTAAGTTCATTTTGAACATAATTCAATGATAGCGGGACCGCAAACGTAACTGTTTTCGATCACTTGAATATTCTGTGGAGAAGTTGCATTACTCTCCAAGATAAGCCAAGCGTTTTGTGACCTTAGTTTTTCAGTAGCTGCCTTTTTGTTGTTCTGATAATTCCTTATTCGTTTTCAATAAGCTATTCATCAGACAACTTAATTAATTAGGACAGACCATGAATACTAAGTCATTCACCAAAAGTGTTTTATTTTCTTCTTTATGCTTGTTGGGCATCAACACAGCTTCAGCGTTAACTATTTACAAATGTACCAGCACCGCAGGAAAGGTTTCTTACAGTGGATTCCCTTGTCCGGGCACTAGCGCTGTTACGAAAGGTACCACTTTAACAGCGGCCACTAGCACTTCATCTACAACTAGTAGTACGACCACCGCTCCGACTACCACTACAACTGCACCGACAACTACAGCTAGCACTACCTCGACCACATTGGCCATTGCTACACCAGTCATTACCGCAGTGTCAAACACTATAACGGCAATTGAGAACTTATTAATAGAGTCTATATTTGCAACGACTAGTTTCTGGTACAAACCTATCCCGACCGATGTTGTGTTGCATACCAACTCAGCGAACTTTGTTAAAGAATTTGTAAGACAAAAAATCGCTTACTACAACAACGTAAACATCAATACCAACTCATATTCTAGTCCGGTATATATTGCATCAAGCAGTACGCCTTCAGTGAAAGTTAGCTTTAATGATTGCCAGAAAAAAGGTTGGGTAGATTCTACCTTTACCAGCATGATGAGTGCAGTGCCTATCCCTGCTGCTGCTAAACAAGCTTCGGGTACTGATGGCGAAATGACTATTTATCAACCTTCAACTAATACTATCTGGGAATTATGGGTAGGTAAAAAGGATGCGACAACCGGTAATTGGAGTGCATGCTGGGGGGGCAAATTAGCTAACGCTACATCGGGCGGAGGAGTGTTTCAAAAGAACTACGGTACTACAGCAACAGGGTTGCCCTTTATAGGTGGACAGATCACTGCGGAAGAGTTAACACGCGGCGAAATCAAACATGCAATCGGTATCGCATTGGTAGATGTAGAAAAAGCCAGCATTTTCTCTTGGCCTGCAAATCGCTCTGACGGTATGAATCCAAATAGCGCGCCTAACCGTATCGCTGAAGGCCAACGTTTCAGATTGGACCCAAATGTGAACGTAGATGCATTGCCAATGACTAAAGCCGGTAAAATTATTGCTAAAGCAGCACAGAAATATGGTTTTATCGTATGGGATAAAGCGGGTTCAGTATCTATCCGTGCGCAAAATTCTGACTCATATATTGCTTTAGGTAAAGTAAATCCATACCCAGCACTTTATGAAAATAAACCCGCTTATGCAGTATTGAACGGTTTTCCGTGGGATAAATTACAATTTTTACCTATGAACTACGGCAAGCCATAAACACCCAGGGAATCATCTATCAAGGGGTTGATTGATGAATAAGAATAAAAGGCTCATTTGCTATGCAAATGAGCCTTAATAATTTGTATTACGGTAACCAAAATCTTAAATGAATGACTCAACTCGGATAGTAGGCCGGTTCTCTAATGAAATTGCTTGATTTATAAAATTATTTCGATAGTTATAATCTGGAAAGCAAATCATCTAGCTTTTAATCAGTGACGGCTCTGTGCCTAAGCAAACATTACCATCCCTCGATATTGAATAGGCTATGTACTTAACTAATTAAATGCGGTCAACAGGTTCTACAGGTGTTGGTTGCGTCGTGCGTATGCTGATTACGCCGCTTAATATAATAAAGCCAATCGCTGTCCAATCGCTCAAGTTTAAATGTTCATTCCACCATAGCACTCCGAATAAGCTTGCAACCACTACCGTTATATAAGCTAAACCAGCCACAACCAAGGTATCGCCAGTGCGGTAAGCACGTGTCATGGCAAGTTGAGCAATAGTGGCTGAAATGCCTAAGCCTAATAATACTGGCAAGTCTGGCCAGACCAGGGCTTGGAAATGCTCAAATACCATCCATAACCCGGCGCCGATGGTTGAGATTAAGGTGAAATAAAACACGGTACGCCAATCTGGTTCGTTGAGTTTGCCTAGCTGCTTTACGTGCATATAAGCAAACGCCGCGCCAAGGCCTGATAGCAAGCCCAGGCTGCCAGCTAGCAAGTCGGCGCGATTGAGAGTAGGTTTCAGCAATAAAACAACGCCAACAAAACCAATAATCAACGCAATAAATAGGATTTTTTTTGGCTTCTCGTGCAGAAAGAATGGCGTAATGACCGCTAGGAATAAGGGTGAAGTGTAATTAAGCGTAACTGCTGTCGCTAAAGGCAGATGCGCGATTGCATAAAAAAACAATGCTAGTGAAATCAAACCGACAATGGCACGTGACATTTGTTTATATAACACTGGCGTAGCTAGCGGCAATTTCTTAAGGGCGATGTACCACCAGATTGCCAGCAAGCCGAATAGAGAGCGGTAAAACACCAGTTCGCCACTGCTGAACTTTTGCGCACCTACTTTTACCAGTGCGCCCATGATAGCGAACCCTAGCGCAGCGACTAGCATCCATAGGCTACCTAGATTAGGTAGCTTCATAAAAAGTAATCCTTACAAGCGCAGCGCTTGGTTACAAAGCGCTGGAAAAATTTCCTATCTAATTGATATGTATTGGTTTTCTCTACGCCCCGATTGAAATAGGACGCCTTGCGCTGCATCTTCAAATCTTTATTTTTAGGCATGAGTTTCTATAGATACTGTTCAAGCTGATTGCGATACCAAATGTGAAAATGTTCCAAGCCGGATTCCATGGGGTGTTGATAAGGTCCGCGTTCATCAATGCCTTGGGCAAACAAGCCATGACGGCCATCGTGCATACGCTGGCAGATTTCTTTATCTTCCACAGCGGTTTCAAAGTATGCAGCTTGCTGCGCTTCAATAAATTCGCGCTCGAACAAGGCGATATCTTCTGGATAATAAAACTCCGTCACATTCGTGCAATGATTCACATCGGTAGGAATTAGATGCGAAACGACGAGCACATTCGGGTACCATTCGATCATCAAAAATGGATAGTAAGCAAACCAGATTGCTCCATGTTTAGGGGCTTGGTTCTTATCCTGTGCAATCGCAGCTTGGTGCCATTTTTGGTAAACCGGTGCGCTATTTTTTACGTTATTGGTTTTGAAACCTACGGTTTGTGCGCTGAAGTGATTACCAAAATTCCAGTGCAAATCATCGCAATTTACGAACTGGTTCAAGCCGGGATGGAACGGCCCCACGTGGTAATCTTCAAGATAGGCTTCGATAAAGGTCTTCCAGTTAAAGTCGTAATGTTCTACCTTAACGCTATCAAACTTATAGTTGGTAAAATCAAAATCCTGTGTGCAGCCTAATTTAGCTAAGTCTTTGGCAATGTCGCGTTTGCTGTCAAATAGCAGCCCTTGCCAGTTTTGCAGGGTTTGCTGATGTAAGTGTAGACATGGATTTTCGCTAAAATGCGGCGCACCTAATAGCTTGCCATTTAGGTCGTAAGTCCAGCGGTGTAGAGGGCATACGATATTCTGCGTATTGCCATTGCCTTTCAGCATAATTGCCTGGCGATGCCGACATACGTTGCTCATCACGCTGATGCCATTCTCGCTGTGCACCAGGCTTTTTGCTTCTCCAGTCCAATCCAGCACACGGTAATCCCCTAGATTGGGTGTCATCAATGCATGGCCTAAATAATTAGGTGCTTGTGGAAATAAGCATTTTTCCTCAAGTGCATAAACCTTGGGATCCACATACCAAGCAACAGGTAATTGTGGTGGCGTGCTGGGATGAAAGGAACTTTGGATTGAAACGATAGATGCCATAAAACTAAAAATGCCCTAAAACATGAATGGCAATTAAAATTGCCAGAGGAGGATTTTTGCCTAAATTACTAAATTTTTCAAGTAATTATTGAGTAAGCAGTTGAACGAATTTTGCTACATAAACTTGCTTATGCTGAGGTTTTAAGCTAATCTCACGCGTGGTTGCAGGATTAAGATGTGTGGTAAAAATTGTTGATTCAAAGTGAATTAAGAAAATAAATTGAATTAATAAATAAGTACGGTAGTTAAGTAATAAGCTAAATAATAAAGTCAGACAAAACCATCATTCATGCAAAGGAGAGGTTTCAAATATGAAAAATCCGCTAGATTCGATTTCGGGAACAATCATCGCCGGCCTAGTTCTTACGCTAGTAATTTATTTTGTCATTAAACTTTTTTTGGTGGGAGCGTAATTATGGACTTTCTACCAGGAATCGCCCGTTGGACACACGTAGTTGCTGGGATCACTTGGGTCGGCCTGCTTTACTATTTTAATTTGGTACAAGTGCCAGCCTTAAAAGACGCAGCAGCAGATGGTACGGCTGGTGGTATTACCAAACACATTGCCCCGCGCGCATTGTTATGGTTCCGCTGGGCGGCCGTAGCTACGTGGATTGCCGGTGCATGGTTATTAGGCCCGCATTTTATGGATGCTTTCTTGTTGCGTAATGGTTACGCGGCAATTGGTATTGGTGCCTGGTTAGGTACAATCATGTTATTTAATGTGTGGCATTTGATTTGGCCAAATCAGAAGAAGATATTAGGCATTAAGCCAGCGAGCGATGAAGAAAAAGCAAAAGCTCGACGCATTGCCTTTATTGCGTCACGCACGAATGTCATGCTGTCATTGCCTATGCTGTTTTTAATGACCAACGGTTTGTCTCACCGAGCTTACCTAGGGCTGTGATAGTAGGCCTATAATTAAGTTAATATAATCAATTAGTGCTTACGACGGCGGCATTAGCCGCCGTTTGCGTTTACACACATTGATTTCAAATGTAAAAATTAGAAAATTATTTAAGTAAAGTTATATATGTCAGATCATTTAATGAATACCTATTCGCGTCAACCAGTGACCTTCGCAAAAGGCGAAGGCGTGTGGTTATGGGATACTAACGGCGAAAAATATCTTGATGCACTTGCAGGCGTTGCAGTTAATGGCTTAGGCCATGCACATCCTGAATTGGTGCGCGTCATCAGCGAACAAGCGGGTAAATTGATTCATGTATCAAATATTTATCAAATAGCTGAGCAGGCCGCACTGGCGGATAAGCTGTGCGAAATTTCCGGCATGGATAGGGTATTTTTCTGTAATTCTGGCTGCGAAGCTAATGAAGCCAGTATTAAGCTTGCGCGTCTATATGGCCACAATAAAGGCATAGAAATGCCTGAAATCATCGTGATGGATAAAGCATTCCATGGCCGCACAATGGCGACATTGTCAGCTACTGGCAATCGCAAGACCCAAGCCGGTTTCGAGCCCTTGGTAAGCGGTTTTATCCGTGTACCCTTTGATGATATTGAAGCGGTGAAACAAGTTGCATCACGCAACTCTAATGTAGTGGCGATTCTGGTTGAGCCAGTGCAGGGCGAGGGTGGCATCAATATTCCTAAGGATGCCAGCGGCTATTTGGAAGCGTTGCGGGAAATCTGTGATGCGCACGATTGGCTATTGATGCTGGACGAAGTACAGACGGGTATTGGCCGCACTGGAACCTGGTTTTCTTTCCAGCACACCAATATTACGCCAGACGTCATGAGCCTGGCTAAAGGCTTAGGTTCAGGCGTGCCTATCGGTGCTTGTATAGCAAAAGGCAAAGCAGCTGAGGTGTTTTCTTATGGCAAGCACGGCTCTACTTTTGGAGGCAACCCATTAGCGACTGCTGCCGGGCTTGCGACCTTGAATATCATTGAAGAAGAAAACTTGCGCGCGAATGCAGAAAAAATCGGTAATTTGATCTGTGAAGAATTAAATGTGGCGCTTAAAAATACCCAAGGCTTGGTCACTATACGCAATGCCGGCTTGATGATTGGTATTGAACTAGATAGACCATGTGCCGATTTGGTTAAAATTGCACTGGCCGATAAACTGCTCATTAACGTGACAGCAGATAATGTGGTACGTCTGTTGCCTCCGCTGGTGATGAATGAAGCTGAAGCGGGGATATTAGTGCAGAAACTGGTTGCGCTCATCAAGACTTTTTTAAATACAAAAAGTTGATTATTAAACCAAAATAGCAGTATAAAAATTATGGCGATCAAACATTTTTTACAATTCAATGACTTAACCCGTGATGAGCTAGAACATGTGTACGAGCGTACGCGTTGGATCAAAAGTCAATTCAAGGATTATCATCAGTACTGGCCGTTAACTGACCGTACCTTGGTCATGATTTTTGAAAAAGCCAGCACACGTACCCGTTTGTCCTTCGAGGCCGGCATGCAGCAACTCGGTGGCTCTGCAATTTACCTGAATACACGTGACTCTCAGCTTGGTCGCGGTGAATCGGTTGAGGATGCTGCGCAGGTCATTTCACGCATGAGTGATTTGGTGATGATTCGTACTTTCGAACAGGAAATCATAGAACGATTCGCAGCAAACTCACGCGTACCAGTCATTAATGGCTTAACCAATGAATATCATCCATGCCAGATTTTGGCAGATATTTACACGTTCATAGAACATCGTGGTTCTATCCAAGGCAAAACCGTCGCGTGGATTGGCGATAGCAACAATGTGTGCAATACCTGGCTACAAGCCGCAGAGGTGCTCGATTTTAACGTGCATGTTTCTACTCCGCCAGGCTATGAAGTAGAGCCGGAACGTGCCAATTTGTATGGGCATGACCATTACGAAGAATTCGCAGACCCGATGGAGGCTGCAAAAGGCGCAGACCTTGTCACTACCGATGTATGGACATCAATGGGGTTTGAAGCTGAGAACGAAGAACGCATGCGTGACTTTGCCGATTGGCAAGTGGATAGCGACATGATGCATATTGCGGCTAAAGATGCTTTATTCATGCATTGCTTACCTGCGCATAGAGGTGAAGAAGTTGCCGCAGAAGTGATTGATGGCGCGCAATCAGTCGTATGGGATGAAGCGGAAAATCGTTTGCATGTGCAAAAAGCGCTTATGGAATATCTGATGTTAGGCAAGGTTGGCAGTGGCAACTAAAAGGTTAGCTACCATATTCTGCCGGTAGCTGCCACGATGGTGGGCGTCTGCATGACAGTTATATCGCTGGTGCAGTTAGTACCCAAAAATTCAATCTCTTCATGGGTTGATGAAATTTTGGCTATAGATGCACTGCTTTTCTTGGTCAGTGCGTTACTGTCATATTGGGCATTGCGCCATGAACGCCAAGCGGCAAAGCTAGAAACCGTTGCCGATTGGTTATTCTTAATCGGTCTAAGTGTGATGAGTTTTGTGAGCGTGCTGGTAGCGTTTGATTTATTTTTGAATTAAATATAGCTTTTAGGAACGTTAAGTTATGAGCATTGTGAAAAAAGAAGTGAACAAAGTCGTTTTAGCCTACTCGGGCGGTCTGGATACGTCTGTTATCTTGAAATGGCTGCAAGATGAATACAAGTGCGAAGTTGTGACATTCACTGCCGACTTAGGCCAAGGTGAAGAGCTGGAGCCAGCGCGTGCCAAGGCAAAAGCAGCCGGAGTGAAAGAGATCTACATCGATGACGTACGCGAAGAGTTCGTGCGCGATTTCGTATTTCCGATGTTTCGCGCTAATACCGTTTACGAAGGTGAATATCTATTAGGCACTTCAATCGCACGCCCACTCATTGCAAAACGCTTGATAGAGATTGCTGCTGAAACGAATGCAGATGCGATCTCTCATGGCGCAACCGGTAAAGGTAATGATCAAGTGCGCTTTGAGTTGGGGGCTTATGCATTAAACCCGAATATTCAAATCATCGCGCCATGGCGTGAGTGGGATTTATTGAGCCGTGAAAAGCTCATGAACTATGCGGAAAAGCATGGTATCCCTGTTGATATGAAACATAAGCAAGGCGGCAGCCCATACAGCATGGATGCTAACCTATTGCATATTTCCTACGAAGGTCGTCACCTTGAGAACCCTGCCGCTGAGGCAGAAGAGTCCATGTGGCGTTGGTCGGTAAGTCCTGAAAAGGCGCCGGATGCGGCTGAGTATCTAGATATCGAATACGTGAATGGTGACCCAGTCAGCTTGAATGGCGAATCTATGAAGCCGCATGAGTTATTAGCGCATTTGAATAAAATCGGCGGCAAGCACGGCATTGGCCGCTTAGATTTGGTTGAAAACCGTTATGTAGGTATGAAGTCACGCGGCTGTTATGAAACACCAGGCGGCACGATTATGCTTAAAGCCCATCGTGCAATTGAATCCATCACGCTGGATCGTGAAGTGGCGCATTTGAAAGATGACCTCATGCCACGTTATGCCAGCATGATTTACAACGGTTATTGGTGGAGCCCTGAGCGCATTGCTTTGCAAACCTTGATTGACCATACACAAACCTCAGTCAATGGCTGGGTACGCGTGAAACTCTATAAAGGCAATGTGATCGTGACGGGTCGTGACAGTAAAACGAACTCACTGTTTGATTCTACTATTGCAACTTTTGAAGATGACGAAGGCGCTTATGACCAAAAGGACGCTGGCGGCTTTATTAAATTAAACGCTTTAAGAATGCGTATTGCTGCGAATCTGAGGCTAAAAAAGTAACTGTTAACATGAGTATCAAAAAATGCACCCAACTGGGTGCATTTTTTATTACCCAGGCTGATGTTGGTAATGGATCACAACTTAAAAAACTCTAAAGCTTCCTGCCCAAAAAACCATAAAGCGACAAAAAATGCAGTGAAATAGGCCACTGTCACTATTAACCAGAAAATGGCAATGAAGAACATCAAGCCATCGCTCTCCAACTCGCCGATACTGTAGAACAATATGGCTAAACCTGGTAGGAGGTTATTGAATGGAAGCACACCGAATGGTATCGCCATGAGGACGCCGGCGGCTAGCAAGATGCCCCCACCTATTTTTTGTCCTCTCGCACCGTTAACAATCCTCGGATAGCGATGCTTGGTCAGTTTTCTACATACGTTCAAAACTTTAAGGCAAACATTAACTAATATGCGCCAGGTTTTCTCAGAAAATTCGACATTGCGAATTTTGCTTGGTAATACCGGCGATTCGTGCCGGTTGAAAAGCTGCCAGCCCAGTGTGGCAAAAGCGACACCGCCAATAACGGTAATTGGCCCCATTGGTAAAGGCTGTAAGAAGGGTAGCACTAAGATAAGCGCAATAAAAGCATAGCCAGCCTTATCAAGTGAGTCTAAAGCTTCACCTAAAGTTAACGGCGTAGTTTTGGAGAGTTCAGCGAACTGGTTTAATGTTTTAACTAAGTTGGGGTAATCGAACATGCGAGTGTGACCTGAAATTAACTTTCCAGTTCGCTATCAAGGGTTTTTGAAGAACCCCGTTTCTGCTTACTGCCGATATGCGTTTTGCCGCGTTGTTTCGCTAAAGCCACCTGTTTCTGCCGTTCAATGAGGCTAGCACGCTTTTCTTCCGATAGCTTGTCATAACAGTAAGGACATGAAATACCTGGCGCATACTGTACGCTATGCATTTCTTCCGGCGATAGCGGGTGACGGCAGGCATAACATTGGTCATATCCGCCAATTTCGAGATTATGTGTAACTGCTACACGCTGGTCGAATACAAAACATTCGCCTTTCCATAAGCTTTTTTCTTCAGGCACGGTTTCCAGGTATTTCAGGATGCCGCCTTGTAAGTGGTAAACCCCTTCAAAGCCTTGATCCATCATATAAGAAGATGCTTTTTCGCAGCGTATGCCACCCGTGCAAAACATGGCGATTTTCTTGTGTTTGGTCTTATCTAGGTTTTTAGCCACGTATTCAGGGAACTCACGGAATGTCGTGGTTTTAGGATTTATTGCACCTTTGAAAGTACCAATATCTACTTCGTAATCATTACGTGTATCGATGAGAATAATATCCGGGTCAGAAATCAACGCGTTCCAATCCTCTGGCTTCACATAGGTGCCGACTTTTTTGGTTGGGCTGACCCCTGGTACACCTAACGTAACGATCTCTTTTTTGAGCCGTACTTTCATGCGGTAGAACGGATGTTCGCTTGCATAAGACTCCTTATGCTCTAAATCCGTAAACCTTCCTTTAAAAACCAGATTTTGGCGTAGGTAAGTTAAGGTATTGTTTATATCTGCAGGCAAACCGGCAACGGTGCCGTTAATGCCTTCTTCAGCGAGTAGAATCGTTCCCTTGATGTTGTTTTGTTCACACGCAGCCTGAATAGGCTCCTGTAATGCTTTGTAATCCGGCAAGCTAACAAATTTGTAAAGTGCAGCGGTGAGGTATTTATGTGTTGAATCTTGAGACATATTGTACTTAACTTCTTATTGCAAAACGCTATTTTACCACTTGAGCATCTCTAAAAATACTATCCCCATGCTATGCGGTATTCATAGTAAATACTACTTTATATCAAATATATGACGCATGGTTATTTTATGCACGCTTAGTCTAGCTTATCGCACTAATCTTGAGCTTCAGCTGCTTAGATTAGAGTGGACGCCCCTAAGGAGAAATAATTATCTTTTAAAATATTCAAGCAGGCTAAATAACTATTTTACAATGACCAGAATCTCGCCGTTGCCATTACAGGCAATATCGCCTACAAAGCGTTGTACACGTTGCGTGTCGATGCTACTGAATTTTGTATCGTATTGTTTAAAAGATTTGAATAGTAAACTTAAGAAAGATAAGTCATGAATGCCGCAGTCTTGCATAGTGGCATGAAGCTGTAATGACTTAGTAAGTAATAAAGTCCCGCGCTGCATATTAAACGCTGCGTACTTTCCGACGCCGCCAAACACGCATATGGTGCCAGCGATCATACGGCTGCCACAATAATCGCCCACGCTGCCGTCTATCAAAATGAATCCACGCCGCATTTGGTCGCCTACACGGTCCCCGGCATTACCTTTAACAATGACCGTGCCGCCGCACATACCTTTGCGTAAGCCTGCTGAGGCGCCGCCTAAAAAATCACCGGTATTGCCATCAATCTTTAACAAGCCTCCCGCCATATTGCATGCGGCAAAAGCTTCCGTATTACCAAAGCAATGCATCGTACCCAGTTTTAAACCGAAACCTAGATAAGCACCTACATCACCTTCAACGGAGATAGTACCTGAGCTCATATTTGCGCCTAGGTAATCTAATTTATTGTTTGTGTTTTTAAAGAAGATGTTCTGTGTGTCGGCGCCGGTGATGTCAAAAAACTCATCAGCCCGAAGTTGGGAATTACCATATTGAACTGGAATAGCAGCAATTTCAGTCACAGTACTATTTGCCAGATTGCTTGGCGTTAGCGGTGTGCAATTCAATGTATATTTCAGGTCTTTTTTTAGGCTAAAGGTCAGCGCGTTCATGCTAACTTACCTCGCATAATCTCATGCAATTTAAAATGGTGAGGCCCTAGTTTTCCACCATAGTTACCAGCGGAAATACGCTTGATACCACTGGTTTCGCCTAAATCACAAATAGCTTGTATGCCCGCGCGCATGGATTCCGCAATTGCTTCAAAAGTCAGGCCATCGATCACGATTTCCATCACGCTTTCAATGTCAGCAGACAATTCGGTATTGCTTACCCCTTTGAGCGTAGGGCAGAATGCATCATTCGTTGAAGCGAACAGCTTCGGATATTTACTACCGACCTTAGAACCTGACCGTACTACGCCCCCCGGAAAAGGCATGATGACATTGGGCACTTGCTTCATCGCTTCAATCGCCGTTTCTGCCGCATGCAACGCATTGGCTTGAGAAGTAGCAAGTATAAGGAAGTTGCCCCCACCAATGGCACGCACCATGCCAGTAGTTTCTTCAGTCAGAAATTCACCATCCATCACGGGAATACGCCAATATCTTTTTGCCTTACCGTTAGAGTTTTGGATGAGCTTGGAAGTTTGGTAACCATCGCCAAAAAAACGCAGATGCTTGCCTAGGTTGATTTGATCTTCGCTCTCGATACCCGCAAATGCCGCGGCAGTAGGGCAGGTAAGTATGCAT
>JACDEP010000144.1 GCA_013816325.1 Methylotenera sp. | reverse complement strand
CCTTAATCGCATGCAGAATATTGTCTAAACCTTGGATATTCAGGAAAGACTCTTGTTGTCCAGCGAAGGAAGCATCGGGTAAATCTTCTGCTGTCGCAGATGAGCGTACAGCAAACGTTGCACCGTCGCCAGATTTGGCTGTGAGAGTTGCGTAGTTTTCTGCGATTGCTTTGTTCAGCGCCTCTGGAAATGGTGCTTCCATAATCCATTCACGCACTTTTTTGCCACAGACAGCAAGCGCTTGTGTGTCATCCACATTCAACGCATCTAACTCAGCATTGATTTTGTCATCTAGGTCATTTTGAGCCAAAAATTCACGATATGCATCTGCGGTTGTGGCAAAGCCCGTTGGAACCCGCACGCCTTTTGCTGATAATTGTGAAATCATTTCGCCGAGAGAAGCATTTTTACCGCCAACTGATGGTACATCGACGTTTCTTAGGTTTTCAAATGGAATAACGTGAACTGACATAGTGGTCCTTGATGGTGATAATAAGCAGTGATATTGCAACTGATTAACTTATAAAATACTTATTCTATATTTGCAATGGTCCGATTAGGCTAACCCGCTATTAGAGGCAAGCATTGCAAAATATTTGGAATATTTTATTCTTCTTAAATTAAGTTAACATTTTGCCTAAATATAGGTGTGCTGTCACCTTAAAATGCGCGCTCAAGCGGCATATCTGATATTCAGTGTGTAGCAGCATGACACTTTTATAGGAAAAGACGAGGTGGTAAGCTAAAATGCAAGAATCCAACTTAAATGCCGCATTTGAGATACAACCAATAAATTGTCCTTCAATAAATCGTCCCTTAGAAAAGCCAAACAATGCCCCAAGACCTTAATATTGCCGTCAAAGTCAGTACTGCAGCGCGCCTGCACATGGGCTTCTTTGATTTGCACGGTGGCTTGGGCAGAAAGTTTGGCAGTATCGGGCTAAGCTTATCTGCCCCTAAGCTTGAGCTTTGTATGAAGCACTCAGAAGCGTTGCTCGTCACTGGTGTTCCATCCGTACAGAAACGTGCACACGCAATAGCCGCCCAGTTGTTAAAAAAACTATCCCTGCCAGGCAATGTTCATCTTAGTATTGGCCAGCATATTCCTGAACATGCCGGTCTAGGCTCTGGCACTCAACTAGCTCTTTCCATAGGGGCTGCAATCAACCAGTTATATGGCTTAAATTTAAATGTGGCGGAAATAGCCCTATTAACTAACCGCGGAAACCGCTCTGGTATTGGCATTGCTGCGTTTGAACACGGCGGCGTATTGATAGACGGGGGGCGGACTGCCCCGGCTAAAGCTAATAACACTATTCCACCATTACTAGCAAGATACGACTTCCCTGAACATTGGCGAATTTTGTTAATATTAGACACCACGCAGCCAGGCATCCATGGACATGAAGAATTGAAGGCGTTTGACCAGTTACCAGAATTTTCTGAAAGCGTGGCAGCACAATTATGCAGGCATGTACTCATGCAAGCCATGCCTGCCCTGATTGAGCAAGACCTCCCTGCTTTCGGTCGTAGCATTCAAGCATTGCAAGCACATGTAGGCGATTACTTTGCGCCAGCCCAAGGCGGACGTTATGCCAGCAAACGTGTAGGGCAAGTACTGAAGCATTTGGAACACTTAGGTATAGACTGTTTTGGGCAAAGCTCGTGGGGACCTACCGGGTTTGCAGTGTTTGAAAGTGCTGACGAAGCAAACCAAAATTTGGTAGAGTTAAAAGCTACTTTTACAGATAACGCCCTAAATTGGATGATTTGCAGCGCAAGCAATCAAGGCGCTAATATTGAGCGTACTGTAAATGATCAACTTGTAGCTATCTAAAATTAATGACTTAAACTGTAAATTAAGAAGCCAATTATGGAAAAAGTAAGTATTTTGCATTTAATTACCGCAGCTAAAAATGCTAGTCCGTTTGACGTCAATATGGCGTTTGATGCCGGCTTTGACAAGATTATGTCCTATACCAACGTGGCTTTATCTGAGGTTGCAGGCTTAACCCAGGATGCTATTTTTTCGCGCAGCCCATCAGGGGTGAAGCGTGAAGGGGTGTTTATCGGTGGACGTGATATTGACCTGGCAATGCAAATGTTAAACGCTTCTAAAAACGCCATGTTCGCCCCGTTCGCATGCGCTGTATTTGCTGACCCTTCAGGGGCATTTACCACCGCAGCGGCAATGATAGCCAAAGTGGAATTCCACCTGAAAAAACAATTCAATGAAGACTTGGCTGGGAAAACACTCAGCGTATTTGGCGCATTAGGCCCGGTAGGTAGCTGCGCTGCGATTATTGCAGCTTTGCAAGGCGCAAAAATTCAACTTGTTGCGCATCGGTCCGTGGCAGATTTAGAACAAAAAGCCGCTGTTTGGAACTCGCAGTATGCTATCCATATGCAAGTAGTGAGCGGGGCTTCTGATATGTCTAAACAGGAGATATTAGCTGATAGCGAAATAGTCATCTGCGCCGCCGCAGCCGGTGTAGAAGTCATTGGCACAGCGCTATTACAAAACGCGAAGCACCTTAAAGTGGCAGCAGATGTAAATGCAGTGCCCCCGCTAGGCGTACAAGGCATTGGCGTTAGTGACGATGGCGTACAGATTGCGAACAGCCAAATTTATGGGATTGGTGCGTTGGCGATTGGGCAATTGAAGTACAGTACACAACATGGGCTATTAAAACAGATGCTATCTGCGGATAAACCGCAAGTGCTTGAGTTCATGTCGGCATTTAACCTTGCGCGTGAATTGCTCAAGAAATAACTGCGGCAATAATTGCTAGACTAACAGCAGATTAAACTTGGGCAATGCTGCAATCTTAATTGTTGGCTTATCAGCGCGGCCTTTCGTGGTTGCCGCTAAGGCAGCAGGCTTTCAGGTTACCGCGATCGATGGCTTTACCGATGCACAGACATTGGCGTTGGCAGACCATACCATAATGGTGGATTTTGATGAGCATGGCTTTAAGGCCGATGATTTGTTAAATATAGTCAGTCAATTTGAATCTAGCCGTTTTCAAGGTTTTGTCTATGCCAGCGGTTTTGATGCGCAGCCTGAACTCTTGCAAAAAATTGCCAGCTATATACCACTCATGGGGAATTCGGTTCCTACAGTAAGTGCTGTCAAAACCGGTGCCAGTTTCTTCAATGCACTGCAAAAGCTTGATATTCCCCATCCTCAAATATTGAATACTTGGCCTAATGGAGGTAAATATTTAAAAAAGTCTGCGGGCGGCTGTGGTGGAACGCATATTAGCATTGCGACTCCAAAATGCCGATTGGACAATAACCAATATTTCCAAGAGTATATCGATGGACGTCCAGTCTCATTGCTATTCCTAGCGCAACATAATACTGTCGAAACTATTGGATTCAATGAACAATGGTTGAACGCAAGCGAAAAAACGCTATTCCGCTACGGCGGAGCAGTTGGCAATATTGAGTTGCCATTAGACATTCAGCAGCAACTAATCCAAGCCGCGCAAAAGCTCACATTGGAATTCGGCTTGATAGGCTTGAATAGCCTAGATGCCCTGATTGAAAATGGTACTGCCTATGTGCTGGAAGTGAACCCCAGGCTAAGTGCTACTTTTGATTTATATGAAGATGCCGATTTGTTTAACCGACATTTGCAAGCGGTGATGAATGAAAAAACAGTGAATAAGCAATTCAATAAAAAACTAATGAATAAAAAACTAAACTTATCTAAAGCACATGCTATTGTTTATGCAGTTGAAGATATGACGATTTCGCCTTCATTTGATTGGCCGCAGTGGGTGACGGATACTCCCGCTTTGCAAAACGAGGCCATCCATTTAAAGGCAGGTCAGCCGGTTTGCACTGTATTTGCAAATGCAGAAAATGCAGAGGCGGCCAAGCAATTAGTGATGGCTAGAGTTAAAATGCTGCATTCAGCATTCCGATAAAAAATATAAGTAAGAGGTCAGCGTGCAAGTTATGGATACTTCCCTAAAACTTTCCCAATTAAGTGTTACTCGGCCCAGTGTTAATCAACTGAGTAAGCCTCTTTTAGATCAATTATTAGCACAAGCTGATAATTTGCAACTAGGGGTTTCTCAGCATGAGACCGGCTGTACCATCGTTGATGCTGGCATCAAAATAGCCGGTACCGCAGAAGCAGGGCGGTTGATAGCGGAAATCTGTATGGGTGGCTTGGGTAAGGTTGCTTTGCTTACCGATAGTAGCTTTACCAACTGGCCGAATGCAATTTCAGTACAGTCCCAAGAGCCAGTATTAGCTTGCCTCGCAAGCCAATATGCTGGCTGGGCACTGACGCACGATAAATTCTTTTCCTTAGGTTCTGGTCCCGCACGCGCTTTAGCGCAGCGTGAAGAGTTATTTATGCAACTTGAATACGAGGACGAAGCATCAAGCACTTGTCTGGTGCTGGAAACCACCCAAACTCCACCGATTGAAGTCATCGAAAAGATTTTGCATGACACCAAAATTTCTGCAGAAAACCTGACCCTTATTCTAACGCCTACTACGAGTATTGCCGGTGCTACACAAATAGTTGGCCGTGTCTTAGAGGTGGCGCTTCATAAGGCCCATGCCCTGCACTTTCCGCTGGCGCATATCGTGAGCGGCAGCGGTATGGCGGTTTTACCGCCAGTATCAACAGATTTTATTACCGCAATGGGGCGCACAAATGATGCAATTCTGTTCGGTGGCGCTGTAAATTTGCAGGTGAAAGGCGATGATGTTGCTGCTGCTGCGCTGGCGCTTAATTTACCTAGTAGCGCCTCAAAAGATTACGGCAAGACCTTTAGTGAAATATTTAAATTCTATAGTATGGATTTTTACCTAATAGACCCAATGTTATTCAGCCCGGCAAAAGTCACCGTTACCAATGTGGACACAGGCAATGTGTTTGAAGGTGGCCAATTAAATGCAGAATTGATTGCGCTGTCTTTTTCGTAGAGTTTTAGTCATAGAGTTTTAAGTTTTGAAAATCCCTATATTTACTGAAGACCCAGGTTGGCATGGATTGCAGCTAAAACAGGCTTTTGCAGAACGTGATGTAGAAGCTATTTTTATACCGCTCAATGATTGCAGCCTACATATCACCCATGACCAAAATGATGTAATTAGCATTCCATTCTTTGAACGACTGCCGCGCGGGGCTTTTGTGCGGGGCATACAGGCTGGTACTTTGCAACAGGTGATGACACGGCTCAATATCCTGCATATGCTGCAGCAGTCTGATGTTGTCATCTATAACCAGCCAAAAGCTATAGAGCGTACGGTGGATAAAGCGATGACCAGTTTTCTTCTGCATAAAAATAATGTGCCTACGCCAGCCACCTGGATATGCGAATCTAGAAAAGAAGCTGAAAACACCCGCCAGATGATGGCTGAGCAACAACAGCCATTAGTCATTAAACCGCTATTTGGCTCGCAGGGCATAGGCGTGCGTAAATTGTCAGCCCAAGAAATTTTGCCAGTGCCTATGCAGCAATTTGTCGATGGTGTGTATTACCTGCAACAGCTTATTGA
>JACDEP010000143.1 GCA_013816325.1 Methylotenera sp. | reverse complement strand
CTAATACACTGGATGCAAGCGTTGTAGAAGCGGTGGCGAAACAAATACTTCAAGCATTGAGCATTGTTGAAAAATCTTTAGATGCCTTTTTCCGTAGCCCGCAAAGTACAGAGTTACTGGAGGAGGTTGCAAAACCCTTACAACAAGTTTCTGCCGCATTTGATATGCTGGAAATGCCGATTCCAAGGGCAGTTGCAAATTTAAGTGCGAAATATGCCGAATATTTCAAGCAGCATCCCTTGCAATTAAATAATACCCAATTTGAGCTGGTTGCTGAAAGCTTGAGTATGCTGGGCTTGTATGCAGAAGAGCTACCAATTACCCGAGCTGAGTCCCAAACTGCTTTATCCGGCGCATTGCATCGCCTAGAGCAGAATGCGCATGTGCTAGGGCTAAGCGCAGATGGGGTTGAAGAGCGTACAAAATCTGTAGCGATGGAAGATGTGACTCCAGCACTACTAGAATCTGAAGTAAGTGAGTTCATGGCTTCTCCATCAACAGAGATAGCTACAGCTAGCACAGATGCAACTGCTAGCGTCGAGGGTGCAGCAGATATTACCGATAAAGCCATTGACCCCGAGTTGCAGGACATATTTATTACCGAGGCAGAAGAAGTGCTGGCTAACTTGGCACAGCAACTTCAAACTCTACGTATCAATTCAACTGATAGTGAAGCACTGGTTGAAGTTAGGCGTGCTTACCACACCTTAAAGGGTAGCGGGCGTACCGTTGGTTTAAGTGCGATGGGTGATGTGGCATGGTCTGTAGAAAAACTGCTGAATCTTGTAATGGAGCGTAAAGCATTCCCCACGTCCTCCCAGCTAGCTTTTATAGAAAAAGTAAGTGCCGAGTTTGCAGGATGGGTGGCTTCTCTGCAAGCAAATGATCAGGTAACGCTGAATCCTGAACCGTTCATCCAGCAAGCCGGAGTACTTGAATCCGAGTTTCAAGATGAAATGGCAAGCGCCAAACCACAAGCGCAAAAAGAAGAAGTATTAATAGGTGGCACTCGCAAACTTGGCCGCGCTTTCTTTAATATCTTCCTAAGCGAATCCCAGCTACATTTGCAAACCTTAATAGAGGCGCAAAGAGTTATCAAATCGAATTTCAATGAATTACCTAGTGAGGCAAGCCGTCGCGCAGCACATACGCTAGGTAGCAATGCTCTAACAGCAGGGTTCAAACCGATTGGAGATTTAGCACGGGCACTGGAACATTGGTTAGAAGAGCATACTAGTGTTTGGACCGAGCAACATGTAGATTTATACGAAAATGTAATCAAAGCGCTGGAAGATGGGTTAGAAAAAGCCAAAGCGCTGAAAAATGCCAAATCTAGTAGAGCTTTGATACTAGCTTTAAGTGAATCTACTGCGGCAATGCAAGCTGCAGCAACACAAAAAGCCGAAGTTGAGCTCGTAAAAGCAGAGGCAAATAAACCAGCCAAAAAATCTAAAACAGTTAAGACGGTGCTTACCGAAGAGATTGAATCCAGTATTAACAGCGTTGAAATGCCGGAAATGGAATTTCAGGATATGCATTTCGTCGCAGAGCCTGTAATGATACAGCCAGTCATTACCCAGCCCGTATCTGAACCATCTGTAATAACTCCGGCTGTGCTAGAAGAGGTGCCAGAAATACAAGAAACAGAAATACAGGAAACAGAAATACTAATACCTGAAATACAGGAAACAGAGCCTATGTATAACGAGTTCTCTGTAGTTGAAGAGTTCGGTACAAATGGCGTTACTACGGCGCAATCAACAGGTGTAGAAGTTACCTTCAACAGTAATGACCAAAGCATAGACCAAGAATTACTCGCATTATTTGTTGAAGAGGCGCGCGAACTGGTACCGCAAGTGGGTCGCGATTTACGCGGCTGGCGTGCTAACCCACAAGAAGGAGAGTTTCCAGATTCCCTTCAACGTGCGCTGCACACCTTAAAAGGCAGTGCCCGTATGGCCGGGCAGTCCAATATTGGTGACAGCGTTCACCATATGGAAGACCGGGTACTTCGCGCATTGAAGCGTAAAGTTACGCTTGATGATTTTGACGATATGTTCGTTGATTTTGACCGTATTGGTTATATGTTGGAAGACATCACCGGCGGTTCGAAATCTACTGCGGAAGATAACGACACCGTTGCTAAAGTAGTAGCACCGACCCGTACTGCCGACCGTAAAGCGCAATTTTTACGCTTACGTGCCGATGTGCTGGACAGGCTTATCAATGAAGCAGGTGAAGTTTCAATCATGCGTTCACGTATGGATAGGGAGATGCAGAACTTCAAGCAATCTTCCGCAGACTTAACTGACAGTATTAGCAGATTACGCGCCTATTTGCGCGAGATTGAGATTGAAGCCGAAACGCAGCTCCAATCTCGTATGAGTTTGTTACAAGAGACCAATGAAACATTTGACCCGCTTGAATTTGACCGCTTTACACGCCTACAGGAATTAACCCGCATGATGGCGGAAAGCGTGAATGACGTGGCCACAATTCAGCATGGGCTATTGCTCAATCTAGACCAGACCGATGCAGCCTTGCAACAGCAAAACCGCATGAATCGTGAGCTGCAACAAGGCCTTATGGGTGTTCGTATGTTGCCTTTTGCAACAATTTCAGAACGTTTGCAACGTATCGTTCGTCAAACCGCACGTGAATTACAAAAACGCGTCGAAATGGTGATAGAAGGCGAGGCCATTGAAATTGACCGTGGTGTGCTAGATAAGATGGGCGCGCCATTGGAGCATTTGTTGCGGAATGCAGTAGCCCACGGCTTGGAGCCACCAGCTGATCGTAAGCGGTTAGGTAAACCTGAAACTGGCCTGATTAAGCTTAAAATCAGTACAGAAAACGATGAGATTACACTGATCATTACCGATGATGGTTCAGGTATTAATTTAGCCCGGGTCAGACAAAAGGCTATTGATCAAGGCATGGTGACTGCGGACCAAGAGTTATCTGATCAAGCGTTAATGGCAGTTATTTTTGAGCCCGGCTTCTCTACTGCCGATGAAGTTTCACAAATTGCTGGTCGTGGCGTTGGCCTAGATGCAGTACGTAGTGATATTGCTGCATTAGGTGGTCGTATTGATGTGAGCAACGTAACTGGTATGGGGGCAATGTTTAATATCTACTTGCCTGTTACCTTGTCTGTGGCGCAAGTAGTAATGGTACGTGTAGGCACTAAAGAGTTTGCAATTCCATCTGTGATGGTTGAGCAGGTACAGAAACTCAAACAAAATGACCTTATCAATGCCTATAACGCTAACAAGATTGAATGGGCAGACAGGGAATACCCCTTACATTTCTTATCCAAATTAATAGGAGATACTGAGCATGTCGCACAGCACCATGCTTATACACCAGTGATATTGCTACGTAGCGGTACATACCGTTCTGCCGTGCACGTCGATGATATTATCGGCAATCAAGAGGTTGTGATGAAGCCTATGGGCACCCAACTGGCCCATGTGCCTGGCATGATAGGTGCAACGGTGTTGGGCGATGGTGCAATAGTGCTAGTAATTAACCCTGTACAGCTTGCTAACCGTGAAGCACTGTCTATTGGTGCCATCAAGGTTACAACTTATGTGCCAGTTGTAGAAGAGGTGAAACAAATCGCCTTGGTCGTTGACGATTCACTCACTATGCGTAAAGTGTTATCCCGCGTGCTTGAACGTGAAGGTTTTGAGGTAGTCACGGCTAATGATGGTATGGATGCGGTGCAGAAACTGCAACTTATGATGCCGGATATCATTCTCACCGATATCGAAATGCCGCGCATGGATGGTTTCGAGTTTGCTCGCCACGTGCGGGATAACGCTAAAACATCTGATATCCCTTTAATTGTGATTAGCTCCCGTACCGCGGAGAAACACCGCAATGTAGCTAAAGAGCTAGGCGTCAATGCCTTCTTAGGAAAACCAGTGCAGGATGATGAGCTTATTGGCCAGGTTAACGCTTTACTAAAAAACAAATAACCTTAACAGTATGCTAAAGACGGAATAGTAAAGGCGGTGGCTATAACCATCGCCTTTTCTATTGGGCGTTATAAATTCACCCTTAATTGAAAACTCAAACTGAGTACGAAACAGTGTAAAAGTACATAAAATTATTAAATATTTGACAGTAAAAGTCTTAGCCTAATAAGGTAAAATTTGCCTTATGCCTGAGCTAAATTCACCATTTGATAACACTGCATTAATACCAGCTAGCACGCCCTTGAAATTTGTTCATTTGCGTTGCCATAGTGAGTATTCGATTGTGGATGGCATTGTCCGTATCGATGACTACGTGAAACAAGCTTCTAATGACCAAATGCCAGCCTTGGCTCTTACAGATTTAAGTAACCTGTTTGGTGCAATCAAGTTCTATAAAGCAGCAAGTGGCAAAGGTATTAAACCGATTATCGGTTGCGATATCTGGCTTGAAAATCCTACCAATCGCGACCAGCCCAACCGTTTATTATTGTTATGTCAGTCTCAGGCTGGGTACCTACTGCTTTGTGAGCTGATCAGCCGGGCATACCTGACTAACCAGTACCGTGGACGGGCAGAGTTTAAGCAAGAATGGTTTAATGAGGGTACAGAAGGTCTATTGTTGCTCTCAGGGGCTATGGGTGGCGATATTGGCCAAGCATGCTCACAGGACAATCAACCACTTGTTTTAAAACATGCAGAACAATGGCAAAAATTATTCCCTGAACGCTTTTATCTTGAAGTGCAGCGTATCGCTAATGGTGCTATTGCTAACAGTCCGAGCAGTGCCATGCAAGAGCGCTATATCCAGCACATAAAAGCCATTGCTGGCATTCTACAGTTGCCTATAGTCGCTACACATCCTATCCAGTTCAATACAGAGGATGATTTCCGTGCGCATGAGGCACGTACCTGCATTGCTGAAGGTTATGTGCTGGCGGATAGCCGCCGACCTAAAAACTTTACGCCGGAACAATATTTTAAAAGCCAATCACAAATGACAGCATTGTTTGCTGATATGCCAGAAGCGCTTACTAATAGCGTAGAAATCGCCAAGCGTTGTAACTTGACCATGACTTTAGGTAAGAACTATTTGCCTAATTTCCCTACGCCGAATAACGAAAGCCTGAATGATTACCTAATTTCTGAGGCGCGGGCTGGGTTGGAAGGTCGCTTAGAGGTGCTATTTCCCAATGAAGAAATACGCACGACAAAAAAACCAGAATATGTAGCTCGACTCGATTTTGAGACTAACGTCATTAACCAGATGGGCTTTGCCGGATATTTCCTGATCGTTGCAGACTTTATTAACTGGGCAAAAAATAATGGTGTCCCCGTTGGCCCAGGTCGTGGGTCTGGCGCTGGTTCAGTTGTTGCATATAGCTTGGGTATTACCGATTTAGACCCGCTAGAATACAACCTGCTATTCGAACGGTTCCTGAATCCAGACCGCGTTTCAATGCCCGACTTCGATATCGACTTTTGTCAGGAAGGACGCGACCGCGTCATTGATTATGTGAAACAAAAATATGGTATTGCCGCCGTGGCGCAAATCGCCACCTTCGGTACTATGGCGGCTAAAGCGGTGATTCGGGATGTTGGCCGCGTGCTAGAT
>JACDEP010000142.1 GCA_013816325.1 Methylotenera sp. | reverse complement strand
TGTCTTCCTGTGTGTAGCCAAATGCTTGCTGCGTGTCTAGTAGGCTGGCAGCCATTTCCAGATTACCTTCCACTTTCGGCATATCGCTCAGGAAATAACGGGTTTTTTCAATCCATTGTTTATATGGTTTAGCCGAGGCCAGCTCTGTTTTAACTTCTGCATCGTCAATGATGCGGCCTTGTTCCATGTCGATCAACAACATTTTACCGGGTTGCAGACGCCATTTTTTAACGATTTTTTCTTGTGGAAATGTCAGCACACCCATTTCGGATGCCATCATCACGATGTCATCATCCGTGACCAAATAACGCGCAGGACGCAGGCCGTTGCGGTCCAAAGTAGCACCAATCATGCGGCCATCAGTAAAGGCTACCGCAGCAGGTCCATCCCACGGCTCCATCAACGCAGCGTGATACTCGTAAAAGGCACGACGCTCTTCATCCATCAAGGGATTGCCAGACCACGCTTCTGGGATCAACATCATCATTGCATGGGGCAATGAGTAGCCGCCAGCTACGAGCAATTCAAGACAGTTATCAAAACAAGCGGAATCCGACTGGCCTTCTGCAATCAATGGCCATAATTTTTCCAGATCGTCGCCCAGCACTGTTGAGCGCATCGTTTCGTGGCGCGCCGCCATCCAGTTGACGTTACCTTGTACGGTATTGATTTCGCCGTTGTGCGCAATCATGCGGAACGGGTGTGCTAAATCCCAGGCAGGGAAGGTATTGGTAGAAAAACGCTGGTGGACTAAAGCCAAAGCTGAAACTACGCTTTCGTCATTCAAATCTGTGTAGTACACGCCTACTTCATTGGCGAGCAGCATGCCTTTGTATACGATGGTGCGTGAGGACAGTGACGGAATATAAAACGTCGCTTTGTCTTTGAATTCCAAGGCGCGAACAGCGTGTTCGATACGTTTACGGATGACAAACAACTTGCGCTCGAAAACATTCTGATCGGTTGCTGCGCTCGCAATCAACACTTGGCGCATCACCGGCTCTACATCATGCGCAGCATGGGCAATATTGCTATTATTCACGGGAACATCACGCCAACCTAGTAAAGTTTGGTTTTCTTCCGCGATGATTTTATTGATGATGGCAACACAAGCTTCGCGATTCGCGTCTGTTTGTGGCAAAAATACATTACCTACTGCGTACTGGCCCGCTACTGGCAGAGTGATATTGAGTTTGGCAGCCTCCTTGCGCATGAACGCATCGGGCATTTGCATGAGTAAGCCAGCGCCATCGCCCAATTTAGGATCATAGCCAGTTGCGCCACGGTGCGTCAGGTTAGTGAGGAGCTCTAAGCCTTTTTGCACAATTTCATGACTTTTCTGGCCCTTGATATGCGCCACAAAGCCAACGCCACAAGCATCGCGCTCATTAGACGGATTATATAAACCCTGTTTAGCCGGTTTACCTGTAAAGGCAGCTTGAGCGCTTGGTGACTCTAAATCCAGCAACCTAGGAGAAGTTAGCGTAATTTGATTACTTAAATCTGATGCCATATTATCTAATCACAAAACATTTAGCGGAACCTTCAAGTTTACCGCTAAATGTCTGTGTGTTCAATAAGATAGGGGCTAAAGATACAGAATTATTTTGCCAAAACCGTACGTGGTGAGCAAAAGAACGATTGCGAGTTAGGTGGCGAGTGATTGAAACGATTTTTTCGCAATGTCTATCGTGAATGCGATATCTTCATCGGTATGCGCCGCCGAGACGAAGCCAGCCTCAAACGCAGACGGGCCAAGGTAAATGCCAGCATCAAGCATGGCGTGGAAAAACTTATTGAACGCTGCTTTATCGGACTGCATGATCTCGGCAAAACTGGTTGGGCACGTTTCACTGAAATACAAACCGAACATACCACCTACGTTTTGCGCGTTGAAAACGACACCGACCTCTTTAGCGGCTTGTACCATGCCATCTACGAGTTTTTTGGTTTGCGCGCTAAGTTTGTCGTGGAAGTTAGGGACCTGAATTAACTCCAGTGTTTTCAAGCCTGCAGTCACCGCGACCGGGTTACCTGACAATGTTCCTGCCTGGTAGACCGCACCTAAAGGTGCTAGGCAGCTCATGATGTCTTTACGGCCGCCAAACGCACCAACCGGCAACCCACCACCGATTACCTTACCCAATGTCGTCATATCCGGCTTGATGTTGTAAAGCGCTTGTGCCCCGCCAAGATGCACGCGGAATCCAGTCATCACCTCATCAAAAATCAACACGCTGCCATGTTGGGTACAAAGTTCGCGCAGAGTGGTTAGGAATTCCATGTGCGGAACGATGAGATTCATATTACCCACCACCGGCTCAATAATAACACAGGCAATTTCACTGCCTATTTTATCGAACAGCTCTTTAAGCTCTTGGGTATTATTGTATTCCAGCGTCAAAGTGTGAGCGGCTACTTCGGCTGGCACGCCTGCGGAGCTTGGCTCACCAAAAGTAAGCAACCCTGAACCGGCCTTTACCAATAATGCATCAGCATGGCCATGGTAACAACCTTCAAATTTCACAATCTTATTACGGCCGGTAAAGCCACGCGCCACCCGAATCGCACTCATAGTGGCTTCCGTGCCGCTGCTGACCAAGCGCACTTGTTCCATACTAGGCACTAACTTATTAATAAGCTCAGCCATTTCCAATTCCAAACCGGTTGGCGCACCGAACGACAGGCTATTTTCCGCCACGAGCTGCACCGCTTTGATGACCTCCGGGTGTGCATGGCCTACAATCATTGGGCCCCATGAATTGATGTAGTCGATATATTGCTTACCATCAACGTCCCACAGCTTCGAACCCAAACCACGCTTGAAAAAGATCGGCGTACCGCCTACGCTGCGGAAGGCACGCACCGGTGAATTTACGCCGCCAGGAATGAGTTGCTGGGATTTGTCGAAAAGAGTTTGGTTAATGGATGTCATTTGATTAGCTATTCAATAAGTGTACGAATTCTGTTGCGGTTGTCTGGATATTTTTACTGCCAAAAAGCGCATTGATGACTGCCACAGCATCTGCGCCCGCCTGTTTTACCAGCTGCACATTTTCAGGTGTAATGCCGCCTATTGCAACGGTCGGTAGGTTAAGCTTTTTCGCTTGGGCAAATAAATCCAAACTTGCTAAAGCTGCATTTGGCTTGGTGATTGAGTCAAAACACGCACCAAAAGCCACATAACTTGCACCTTGTTTTGCCGCCTGTTGTGCCAACTCTAAACGGTTGTAACAGGAGGCGCCAATGATCTTATTCGCACCGAGCAATTTGCGTGCTGCTGCAATATTGCCATCTGTACCACCTAAATGGACGCCATCGGCATCTAGTGATTTGCACAATTCCGCATCATCATTAATGATGAGAGGTACTTCATATTGCCGGCAGATTGGCAGTAAGGCACTCGCTTGAACGTGTCGTAATACCGCATCTGCCAGCTTATTACGGTACTGCAAGATGCTTACACCACCCTGCAAAGCAGCCGTGACCATTTCACACAGAGTTTGCGTATCTGCAATATCTGGCGTCACTGCATACAAGCCTTTAATCATTAATTTGTTGAGGTACAGCATTAATGCGTTTTAGCACTGGTATCGCCTGTCGTTACTAATGCGTCTTCTTCATCACGTGCCCAGAACATGCGGTCCGGTATGTATTGCCCCATACCCGGCCTGAAACCATTCTTAAGCGTTTGCCAAGTGTATTCCTGCGCTTCCAAAATAGCCTCCTCCATAGTGAGGCCATGTGCCATACAAGCAGCTATCGCGCTTGTCAAAGTACAGCCAGAACCATGGTAGCTTCCCGGCAAACGTTCCCATTTATAAGCTTTAATAAGTTTGTTTTCGCCGTATAAAGTGTTAGTCACTTCCAGTGTACGTTCATGGGTGCCGGTAATCAGTACATATTCGCTACCCATGGCCAGTAGTCGTGCGGCGCTTTCATCCAGCGAAGTAAGGCCTATTTCATCTATATCATCTGCAAAAGCCAAACGGCGTGCTTCTAAACTATTCGGCGTAATTAGAGTAGCTTGCGGAAATAATAATTCTATCATCGCATCCATCATGTCATCAGTGGTCAAGTCGTCACCACGGCCAGAAGTCAAGATAGGGTCTATCAGCAATGGCACATCCGGATAATCCGCCATGATCTCTGCCACCACTGCGATATTTTCTACCGAGCCTAGTAGGCCTATTTTGAATGCTGAAACCTGCACATCTTCTAAAATTGCGCGCGCCTGGTCATTGACCCAATCTGCATCCATAGGCAGTACGCTATCTACGCCTATGGTGTCTTGCACGGTAATCGCCGTCACTACAGATAAAGGATGGCAACCTATGCTGGCGAAGGTCAGGATATCTGCCTGCAAGCCCGCGCCACTGCTAGGGTCCGTGCCCGCAAAGGTCATTACTGAAGGTGGTGCTTGATTTGCCATGGTGTTTACCAAAATTAAAGTCGTGTGGAGCGGGTGACGGGAATCGAACCCGCGTATCGAGCTTGGGAAGCTAGCGTTCTACCATTGAACTACACCCGCAATATCCCGCGTATAAAATAGTATTTTACTTGGCTGCGGGATATTAAAGCAAAGAATTATTACTGTATTGCGGGAATTGCTCAGGAATAAAGACTGCGAGTTAAATGCAGTCTGATTGAACACCTTTGGGCAATTTGATACCAAAATTGAACATGACTGATGTGTTGGGGTTATTAGGCGTTTGCTCAGGCGATGTTGCGCAAGCTTCTGTAACGTTCCCAGTATCAACAGTACTGCCCGCTCCAGTTGCAGAAAGATTAAGTATGGTTAAGTTCTGTAAGGGACGTTCATTGATAGCTAGCATTAAGTTACCCAAACCAGCGTTATTACTAGGTGAGATATTGCTTGGCACTAAAATAGAAAATGGATTGCCTATATAAGTAATAGCGTAGTTACTGCCTGCATCCAAGCTGCCTTGGTTAATTGCGTAATTACCTGGGGCTTCACCTGATAACCGATCCAATGTGCCCGTTAAAGTATCGCCACCTACCAACCCCAGTCCACCCACGACAAAGGTAAAAGGTATTGGATCAGCACTTCCAGCCAACTTTGTTTGTCCAGGGTTGGTAGTGATGGTAATGGGGCGTGCGGCAATATCTGCCGTGGTGCTGGCTGTGGTACCTGTAAGGTTGTAGTTAGCTGCATCCACGCCGCCTAAGCTCAAGCCCGTGATGTTCACGGTCTTGCCGGTGCCGGCATTCTTGTCAGTGTAGTTACCAGTGGCGGTGGCTACATTGAGGATGTCTCCACCTAATGCACCGCTAAAGCCCGCAGCACCGGTGTTCAGGGTGGCGGCGGTGTTGCCGTCATAGGTTTTGTTGTTGACGGTGATGCCGGTCACCGCTGTGATGTCTTTGGCGGTGATATTGGCGGCTGTTGATGCTGTGGTGTTAGTCAGATTGTAGTTGCTGGCCAAGCCAGTACCATCGGCTAGGGCGATGCCGCTGATGTTGACGGTATTGGCAGTCACTACGTCTTTGCTGTTGAAGGCGCCAGTGGCAGCACCGATTGTCAGAGTCTCACCGGCAACAATGCCGGTGTAGCCCGCAGCACCGGTGTTCAGGGT
>JACDEP010000141.1 GCA_013816325.1 Methylotenera sp. | reverse complement strand
GATCTCGCCGGTACTGGTAAGTTTACGCTCACCGAACAGCGCATATACACCTACACCTTTACTTACGCTTTCAATCGTGTAAGTGTTACCTGTCACCGTAAACTGCTCTTTCATCGTGGCAAAAGGCTGGCCATTCTTGGTCACTTCATAATTTGCCTGTATGAGCTTAGGCGGGCTAACTTTTGCAGCTGCAAAAACTTCTTGGGCGTAAATTGAAACGGATAAAGAAATGGAAACAAGCGTTAAACTAATCAATCTCATGGGACGAAACACTAAAACCTCTCAATATAAAAATGACCAATGTTTAACGCATGAAGTTCGCTTTTAGATACAAGAACGATTAATTTAGACTTTAAACTACTACAGTTGGCGCTTCATTTTCCTTCTGCACTCGAATAGTCCCGATTTCAAAAACTGTTTCGCCAGCATCTTGCAATAGTTTTTGTGCGGCAGCAGCTTGGTCTTTGGCCATAATCACTACCATACCGATACCGCAGTTAAAGGTTTTGTACATCTCTAGGTCAGCCACATTACCTTGAGCTTGCAACCAAGTGAATAGAGACGGCATAATCCAGCTACCGGCCTTGATTTCAGCAGTTAAGCCAGCTGGCAAAACACGTGGAATATTCTCGGTAATGCCACCCCCTGTGATATGCGCCATGCCTTTAACGGGCAATGTTGCAATTAATTGTAACAATGGTTTGACGTAGATACGCGTTGGTGCCATTACCACATCCTTGAATTTCTTACCATCAAAGTCAGATTCAAAATCCATACCGGATTTTGCGATCAACTTTCGAATCAGCGAATAACCGTTTGAATGCGCCCCGCTTGAGGCTAAGCCCAGCACTACATCGCCAGGCGCAATTGTAGTACCGTTGATGATATTTTCTTTATCTACGCAACCTACGGCAAAACCCGCTAAATCATATTCACCGGCTGGATACATGCCAGGCATTTCTGCAGTTTCGCCCCCCACTAACGCACAGCCTGATTGCTCACAACCTTCTGCAATGCCTTTAATAACCTGTGCTGCGGTGCCCACTTCTAACTTACCGCAGGCAAAATAATCCAAGAAAAATAGTGGTTCAGCGCCTTGTACTAAGATATCGTTAACGCTCATGGCAACTAAATCAATACCTACCGTATCGTGTTTATTCAGTTCAAAAGCAAGTTTGAGTTTAGTGCCTACGCCATCTGTTCCGGAAACCAACACCGGATTCTTGAATTTCTTCGGCATCTCAAACAGAGAACCAAAGCCACCGATGCCTGCTAAAACTTCTGGGCGCATAGTACGTTTTGCAAACGGTTTAATCTGCTCTATTAACGCATCGCCAGCCTCAATATCTACCCCTGCATCGCGATAACTCATGGAGTCTTTTGCGGTATCAGGTGAAGAATTTTTGATTGAATTTTCAGAATTCAAGATGCGTGCTCGCTTTCTACAATATAATTTACTTATCTAATATGAGATTTTAACTTAAATGACTCCAAAACAAGAAAATCTTGCGAGCAAATTTAGATGGTGGCTAATCGGCGGCACGCTGATTTTATTCATTTATTTGTTGAGCCCAATACTGGCGCCCTTCTTAGCCGCGGCTATTCTTGCTTACATCTGCAACCCGCTGGTATCAAAAATCTCATCACTAGGCACGGGTAAGCTTACGCCCAATCGAACTGCCGCAACCTTAGGCGTGATGTTGATATTGCTGGCGGCTATCTTGCTTTTGTTATTGATAGTAATTCCACTATTGCAAAAAGAACTATTATTGGTGATTGAACGCTTACCGCAATACGGTGCCAATTTGCGCAAAAACTTTGAGCCATGGTTGATTCATAATCTAGGCCTTACTTTCGACTTTGATATCCCAAAACTGCAAAAACTGCTCACGGATAATTGGAAAACTGCAGGGGGCTTCGTAGGCGCGCTAATGTTGACGGTTACCAAGCATGGAGCTGCTATTTTGGGCTGGTTTGTTAACTTACTTCTTGTCCCGATGGTATTGTTCTACATGCTACGTGACTGGCATGAGATGCTTGAATCTTTCAACGCGCTGATTCCACGCCGCATGCTGAGTACGACCAAAGAAATTGCTTCTGAAATCGATGCGGTATTAGCGCAGTTTTTACGTGGTCAGATTACGGTTATGCTTATCATGAGTATTTATTACGCGATTGGTTTATCACTTGCAGGTCTTGATCTGGCGCTACCAATAGGCATTCTTTCTGGTTTGCTTGGGTTCGTCCCCTATTTGGGCATCAGCACCGGTGCTGTGCTGGCAATTCTTTCCGGCTTACTAGAATTCGAAAGTATCAATCAACTCATCCCTATTTTAGTTGTATTTAGCATAGGGCAATTACTGGAAAATATGTGGTTGACGCCAACCTTGGTTGGCGACCGTATTGGCTTGCATCCAGCAGTAGTTATTTTTGCCTTACTAGCTGGCGGTCAGCTATTTGGCTTTACTGGGGTGTTGCTTGCCTTACCCGCCTCTGGCGCTCTGGCAGTGGCATTACGGCATGTACGCAGAAGCTATATTGATAGTGATTTTTATCAATAAAGCTGAATGTTCATGAAGCAGTTGTTACTTGATATTCAGCCTGCAGCACGCCCTACGTTCGATAACTTTGTAGTTGGTAGTAATGCAGAAGCACTCCATAGCCTAGCATTGGCATTGAGCAATGACGACGCGGTGCGTTTTATTTATTTATGGGGTGAAGCTGGCAGTGGCAAAAGTCATTTGATTGCCGCTTGCAGAGCCGAGAATCCACAAGTTATTGCTATTGATGACGTGCAATTGTTCGATGAAGTGGCGCAAATTGATTTATTCAATACCTATAACTCCATGCGTGATAGTGACAATGGTGCGCTAATCGTCACAGGCAATGCCGCCCCTACCAAAATGAATCTTCGTGAAGACTTAGCTACACGCCTTGCTTGGGGCTTGACTTACCAATTACTGCCTTTGAGCGATGCAGAAAAAGCGCTGGCGCTTATGAGCCATGCAGACACGCGCGGCATGAGGCTCCCAACAGAAGTGATTACTTACTGCCTGCGTTATCTGCAACGAGATTTACCTACCCTCATCGCCACCATCAATGCCCTAGATGAATGGTCATTGATCACCAAAAAACCGGTGACGGTACCCATGCTACGCCAGCTACTACATTTACCCCTTAATCAATAGAAGCTATATATATGTTGCGTGTTACCGAAATCAAACTCCCTCTTGACCATACACCAGAAGCGCTTAAAGCTGCCTTAGTCAAAAAACTTGCCATCAATGCCGCAGATGTATTGGAATATACAATTTTTAAACGCGGCGTTGATGCGCGTAAGGCGAATGCCATTCTATTGGTATATTCACTAGATGTGACGGTGCAAGGCGAAGCAAAAGTCTTGGCGAAACTCACTAAAGACCCCCATGTAAAACCTGCACCTGATACTTCCTACAAATTTGTGGCTCATGCACCCACTTCGATTAAACATAGACCAATTGTGGTGGGCTTTGGTCCAGCGGGTATTTTTGCAGCATTAATATTGGCACAATCCGGTTTCAAGCCAATTGTGCTGGAGCGTGGCAAGGCCGTGCGCGAACGTACGCAAGACACGTGGGGATTATGGCGTAAAAGTGTGCTGGATCCAGAATCCAACGTGCAGTTTGGTGAGGGCGGGGCCGGCACCTTTTCTGATGGCAAGCTTTATAGTCAAATCAAAGACCCTAAACATTATGGTCGCAAGGTATTACATGAGTTTGTGAAAGCCGGTGCTCCCGAAGAGATTTTATACGTGAGCCATCCGCATATCGGCACGTTTCGCTTAGTAGGCATGGTAGAAGATATGCGCAATACGATAACTGCGCTCGGCGGTGAGATCCGCTTCCAAAGCAAAGTAGAAGAAATAGAAATCGATAATCATCAGGTTCAGGCAGTACTGTTAGCGAACGGTGAGCGTATCGAGACCAATCATTTGGTCTTAGCCGTCGGCCATAGTGCACGTGATACGTTTGAAATGATTCACCGTAAAGGCATTTATATCGAAGCCAAACCCTTCTCTATCGGCTTTAGGATAGAGCATCCGCAATCATTGATAGACCAAGCGCGGCATGGCCCCAATGCACAGCACCCCATTTTAGGCGCTGCGGATTACAAGCTGGTGCACCATGCCAGCAATGACCGTTCCGTGTATAGCTTCTGTATGTGCCCAGGCGGTACCGTGGTTGCTGCAGCATCCGAGCCGCATCGCGTCGTGACTAATGGCATGAGCCAGTATTCACGTAATGAACGCAACGCTAATTCTGGCATTGTGGTGGGCATCACACCGGAAGTTGATTATCCTGGGCATCCATTAGCGGGGATGGAACTGCAGCGTGAATTAGAAGGAAGGGCTTATGTGTTGGGTGGCAGTAATTACCAAGCGCCCGGGCAATTGATAGGCGATTTTTTAGCGAATCAACCGTCCACTAAGTTTGGCGCAGTAATCCCCTCTTACACCCCTGGTGTACATCTGACTAATCTTGATAGCGTATTACCTGAATATGCAATCACGGCCATTCGCGAAGCCATTCCACAGTTCGCCAAGCAGATCAAAGGATTTGACCTAGCTGATGGTATCTTGACCGGAGTTGAAACGCGTACCTCTTCACCTATTCGCATCAAACGTAATGATGATGACCTGCAAAGCATCAATACAAAGGGCTTATTTCCCACGGGTGAAGGTGCCGGTTATGCTGGGGGCATACTATCTGCTGCTGTTGACGGCATTAGGATTGCAGAAGCCGTCGCTTTGAGTATGGCAAACTGATGAGTTGAGATTAAACCAATAAAAAAACCGGGATAGCCCGGTTTTTTTATTGCTGTCTTCTATTTCTATTGTCTAATTAAATAATCAAAGGCACCCAAAGCAGCTTTTGAACCTTCCCCCATCGCAATGATGATTTGCTTATAAGGCACGGTCGTCACATCTCCCGCAGCAAACACACCTGGTAATGAAGTATGGCCATGCGCATCCACAGTGATTTCACCGAACTTGGTTAAGTCCATACCACTTGTTTTTAACCAATCCGTATTCGGCAACAACCCAATCTGAACAAAGACTCCTTCTAGCGCAATAGTATGTAGTTCACCGATAGTGCGGTCTTTATAAATCAAACTATTTACTTTTTGATCTTGGCCGGTGATTTCAGTGGTTTGCGCATTCAAGATAACGGTCACGTTAGGCAATGTCGCAAGCTTTTTTTGCAGAATCGCGTCGGCTCTTAACTTGGTGTCATATTCAATCAAAGTAACCTGTTTCACGATATTAGCCAAGTCTATCGCCGCTTCCACACCCGAATTACCGCCGCCAATCACAGCTACATGCTTACCTTTAAATAATGGACCATCGCAATGCGGGCAATAAGCTACACCCTTACCGCGATACTCTTTTTCACCGGGCACGTTCATTTCTCTCCAGCGAGCACCGGTAGCAATGACCACTGATTTGGTTTTAAGCGTAGCACCACTTTCCAGCTTGATTTCCATCAAGCCGTTGCCGCTGCCGCTACCGTTCGGATGATGCAAAGCTTCCGCACGCTGTAAGTTCATGATGTCGATATCATAAGTTTTAACGTGTTCTTCCAATGCCGCTACCAGT
>JACDEP010000140.1:2817-5641 GCA_013816325.1 Methylotenera sp. | reverse complement strand
GTATAGCACCGCGCTCAATAACACCACGATGGTAGGATACAAGAAGAGGATAATCCGCTCCAACCCGGCCGTTACATAAGCTAGGCCTGCGAAATCCAGCCACATTGGGCAATAGCCGCCTACTACCCCGAGTATGCCAATTTTCCAAGCATCATTTCGAGTAATAGTTGGCGTATTTGATGATACATAGGCCCAGATTGCTAAAGCGATAAAGAACGGCGCAGAAAAAGCCATACGCAAGACAATGAGCGTGGCGGCATCCACCGGATACACATAGGCTAGCTTGACAATAATCGCTTTGGACGAGACTGTCACTGCGGCGGCCAATACCATTAAGGAGCCGACTAATGCGTGATTAGGCGTGTGCTGGATTTGTAACGATTGCATGTTTTACCCTTTTAAAACGGGCTCAACTGGTTGGAATAAAACTGAACAACCGCGGGAGCCCGCGGTTGCAAAAAATTACGACAAGCAACAACCGCAGCAAGGTATGGCGACTAGCCACAGTGCTTTGCGGGCAACGGCACCAATAATTGGAGCGGCGATGTGTTGATTGATTGTCATAAGGTTGTGCACTTTACGTATTTGCTCACGCCTAGTCAAGCCCGACATAGGCTAATTGTGTTTTACGCTGGATGATTTTAACCAGGTATTCAAGGTTAAGTCCTTCAACCTTAGGCTGCCATAGCGATGAATTTTTTGGGAAGTCCTGAAATTCTCCAGAGCGCGTATAACCAAGCCGCTCGTAGAATTCAATTAGCTCGGTACGCAAGGTGATCACTGCCATGTGAAAGCCTACCACCCGCCATTCCCTTAATGTCATCGCCTCCGCCGCTTGTATCATAGTAGCGCCATGACCTTTATTTTGTAGGGTGGGCTTTACTGCAATCATACCTAGGTGAGCGATATTTTTACCATAGGCATCCTGGCGCTCGCAGCACACCGTAGCTACGATCTGGTCGCGCAGTACGCCTACGAGGACAAAGGCATCTTCACGCTGGATGATGCTGGCAATTTCTTGCGTGGTGGTGCGTAGCCCGTCTAGCAGATCTGCTTCCGTGGTCCATCCTGCACGACTGCTCTCGCCACGGTAGGCAGAGTTTATGAGTTGGGCAACTTCCTGCGCATCGCTTAATTCGGCTTTATGAAAGTGCAGCATATGAGACATTTCTATAAATTTAAGTTTCTAAGTCAGATAAGGGGGAAACCTTGGCCCGGCATAGTTGATAGGAAAGGAGCGGATATAGGCAACGTGGTATGGCAACAAAAATTACGTTGATGTTCGATTGTCTAATTTCTGTACTACTAGGCTACCGACCATATCACCCTCTACGTTCACTGCGGTGCGCACTGTATCCAGCAACCTATCAATCGGTAGCAGTATAGCAATCGCTTCAGTAGGCAATCCCACTGATTGTAGGACCATGACCATGGTTACCATGCCCGCACTGGGAATGCTAGGAGCGCCCATCGCACCTATCATTGCTGTAAAAAAGACAATCAATTGCTGTAACAGGTTAAGCTCGATGCCCGCCAAATTAGCAATGAACAATGCCGCAACCGCCTCATATAGCGCGGTCCCATCCATATTAACAGTAGCTCCTAATGGTAATACGAAACCGGCGATTTCTGGTTTCACATGTAAATGCTGGGTAATGCAACGCATGGATACAGGCAGCGTGGCAGAGCTGGAGCTGGTTGCGAACGCTGTAATCAAGGCCTCGCGTGCACCACGCCAAAACCACAGTGGGGATTTTCCTGTAAAAAAGTAGAGGATAAGCGGTAGTACTACCACGCCATGAAATAGCGTTGTGCCGATAACTACGGTAATGAATGCAAGTAAGCTGTTGAGTAATGTGACATCTTGTGTGGCTGCCAGTTTAATGAGTAATGCGGCAACTCCAAAGGGCGCTAGATACATGACCCAGCTGACAATGCGCATTGTGATTTCTAGCACTTCTTGCAGCAACTGTATGATATTTTTATAGCGATCGCCACCTATTACCAGTGCAATACCAAGAATCAATGCAAACATGACGACGGCCAGAATGTTGCCTTGCGCCAAAGCCGCAAATGGGTTCATAAACAGTGCATGCAAAAATTGAGCAAAAAATTCCGGCAATGGGAGCTGCTTAGCCTGAAAATTCTGCATGGCATGGTCAAACATTGCCAAATGCATACCGCTCCCAGGTTTGAAAAAATTAGTGGCAGCTAAAGCTAATACAATGGCAATGGCCATGCTTGAGACGAAGAATATGAGCGTCGTCGTCCAGACCCTGTGTATCTGCTGGTGTTGGCGCAGATTAGCGATACCGACGGAAATCGAACAAAACACCAGCGGGATCAATATCATCTTCAACAGGTCTACAAACAGTGTTGAGACAAGCCCGGAAAAGTATAAACCGCTTTGTACTGTAGGTGTATCAGCGCCCAGCACGTGGAAATACAGCCCAAGCAAGATACCCAATATCGCGCCAAGCAGGATTTGAGTATTGAGGCTAGGCATTTTCATCAGCGTTATGCTTTAACGGTTTTTGCTTTTACTTTTACAGATTTTGGTTTGACTGCTTCAGCTTCGGTAGCTTGGGCTTCTCCATTCGGAGCCTCTTCGTCCTGAGGTTTAACCTTTTTAGGCTTAATGATCTTTTCTTTTACAGCTTTCTCTTTAGGCGTAGCCTTTTTGCTAGCAGGCTTTTGGCCTATAGGTTCAATAGGAACTGAATCCTTAGCGGCATCTTGAATAAGTTCTTCAGCTTCTTTTTTCGGCATAGGGCTAGCAACAGTTTTTTCAAATACGGCAGCAAAGAAGCCGTCGGTATTATGT
>JACDEP010000140.1:0-2807 GCA_013816325.1 Methylotenera sp. | reverse complement strand
GCAGTAATTTTAAATATTCACCCGTATCTAAATTGATTTGTTGCTGGCTTAGAATTTCGGCAGCATCCAATAATTTGAAATCTGCATGAGCCTCTAAAAAGCGCTCAGCAATCTGCTCATTTTCATCACTCAACAAACTACAAGTTGCGTAAATAAGGCGTCCACCCCCTTTTACGAGCTTGGCAGCGCGATGCAGAATGGAGGTTTGCTTTTGGGTAAGTTCAAGCACATCTTGCGGCGTCTGGCGCCATTTTAAGTCGGGATTACGACGCAGTGTCCCTAAGCCACTGCAAGGTGCATCTACCAATACGCGATCAAATTTGCCGTTTAAACGTTTGAGTTTCTGGTCATTTTCACTGCTGATCACTTGTGCATTGAGGTTAGATAAGCCGGAACGTTTCAAGCGTTGTCCTAGGTTATGTAAACGTCTCTCAGATACGTCGAAAGCATATAAGCGACCGGTATTGCGCATCAATGCCCCAATCGCTAGGCTCTTGCCACCAGCGCCGGCACAAAAATCCGCCACCATCATGCCGCGCTTAGGGGCTACTAGATGCGCTAGAAGTTGGCTACCTTCATCTTGCACCTCGATTTTACCTTCAGTAAATAATACATGACGGCTAATGTTCAAGCGCAGCGGCATACGAAGCCCGACCGGGGAATAGGGGGTTTTGGTAATATTGGTCTCCCCTGACGTATTCTCAGCGATAAATTTAGCCATCACCTCATCACGCTCCCCTTTGATGGTATTTACCCGTAAATCCAAAGTCGCTTGCTCATGCATGCTTCGGGCGATGGTCAATGCTTCTGCTTCACCATATTGCGCCACCAGCTTTTCCCATAACCAGTCGCGCACATCGGCCTGCGTAGCCAAGGGCAGATCATCGGTTGATTTTGCCTTGATAGCGTGAGCCCATTCTTTTTGCTGTTCATTTAATACTGAATCCAATTCACGTATGCTCATGCCTTGAACGCGCAATAGCCACGCCAGAATAAGCTTACGGGCATCGTCCGGGTCATTTTCCTCATTGGCCGTTACTGTGCTCAAAAAACGCAAACGACGTAAAACGCCATAAACGCTTTCCGCTACAAAAGCGCGGTCTTTTGTACCCAAATCACGATTATTGCGGAAAAACTCGCCGAGCTTTACATCTGCCGGGCTATTGAAATCTAATAAATTCGATAACACTACTGCTGCTTGCCGTATTAAATTAGGCGTCATTTCATTCTCTTTAAATTGTTGTTGCTGACTGATTTTTGGTCTGATTAGATTGGTGGTTTTTCAGTTTTTAAACTGGTTATCAACAACTCGTATACTTTGTTTTCTTTTTCCGTCTTGCGTATTTTAACAGGTACGTATTGATAATCTAAGGCAAGCCATAATTCATCTTTTTCGTCATCGCCCGAAGCGCGTAAAAGGTGGATGGTTTTTATATCGCCCATTTTGGTATTAATAACTTCTTCACCCTCAAAAGTATAGTCATAGATATCCAGCTTTTTACCATTGGTAATCGCTAACTGCATGTCTTGAAGTGGTGCCACAAACATAAATTGGTACATGAAACTCAGCAAATCCTGCGCTCCTTCTACTAACGCAGTTTGTTTATCTCCTTTGGAGGTATGCATTGTGAGTTTATTAGTTTCCCAATCAAAATCCGCCTGATAGGTTTTATCTTTTTTATCACCGAATTGGTAAAGATAGCGGGTAGGCCGTAAACCTTTATCAGTTAAATAGCCTTTGCTAGTTTGCTGTAAATCTGGGATCACTAATGCCGCCAAGCCTATAGCTTGAATCAAACTATTGAGTTCATAACCTTCACCGTTTTTTACTACTTTATAGATAATGATGGCTTTGCCAGCGGGGTCACTCTTTACTTTTGCATCAATATCAGTGCGTACATCAAACTCCGTTTCTACGTACTTATAAGGATGCTGATTGACAATTAAGCCTGCGTCACCTTGCGGAATATCATCGACTACATCCTGCTGTTCAATCGCAGGCGCTGCTGCGAGATCAGGCAGAGGTGTTGCTGCTATTTTCTCAGGTTCGGCTTTAGTAGCTTCTTGAATTGTTTCCTCAGGTTGGGGTTTGATTAGCGGTACTTCTTTGGGCAAAGATGGCTTATTCACTTCCTTTACTTTATTAGGCATTGTTTGTACTGCAACAGGCTCAGGCGTCACCAATCTGGCTTCAATCATTGAGCGTTCATTATCTAATTTAGGTAAAACAAAATGCGACTGGCCTAATAAAAACAAATGCAAAAACAGCGATATACAAATCGCAACTAAAAGCCCTTTGGATTCCTGTAATAAATATCCCCAGTTGCGCGTCAACAGAAGCTACTCCACATGCAACTCAGTCAAAGTTTGCTCTAACTTTTCTCCATTTTCATCCACCAACATAATACGCACTGGCAAATAATGCTGTTTTATGCCCAACCAAAGTTCCTTAGTTTCGGTTTGAGACTTAGCCTGGTCTCCCGGTAACAGATGTAAGGTTTCATAGGGCACGCCTCCGCTTTCGATTGTTACGTGCTCGGCATTGATTTTATAAGGATATTGGTTAAGCTTTTTACCGGTGGTCAGCGTCACCGTGACTGCATCTTTAAGCAATGCCGGTATAAACATGAATTGGTAAGGATAGCTTGCCAAGTCCTGTACACCTGAAACTAATACCGCATCCTTAACGGTACCTTTAACGTTCATATGCAAAGTTTTATTAGGCCAATCAAAATCTGAAATTAATGACTTCTTAGCATTATCACCTTGGTGTAACTCAAAGTGCCTAGGTTTCAATCCCTCTGGGG
>JACDEP010000020.1:2160-20428 GCA_013816325.1 Methylotenera sp. | reverse complement strand
TTACCCGTTTAAGCGTAGGCGGTTTTGCTGCTGCACGTGCACTTTCTACCCGTAATGACGACCCAGTAACTGCTAGCCGACCATGGGATAAGGATCGTGATGGCTTCGTCATTGGCGAAGGCGCCGGTGTAATGGTGCTGGAAGAATATGAGCATGCTAAAAAACGCGGTGCAAAAATCTATGCTGAATTAAGTGGTTATGGCATGAGTGCTGACGCATATCACATGACCGCGCCCAACATGGACGGCCCACGCCGCTCTATGCGCAATGCCATGCAAAACGCTGGGATTAGCCGAGATGCCGTGCAATTTATTAACGCCCACGGAACATCTACCCCGCTTGGTGATTCGAATGAAACCAATGCCATTAAAGCAGCGTTTGGCGACCATGCTAAGAAGTTAGTAGTCAACTCGACCAAATCAATGACTGGCCATTTATTAGGCGGCGCTGGTGGTTTGGAGTCAGTGTTTACCGTGCTCTCCATTTACAATCAAATATCACCGCCAACCATTAATATTTTCAACCAAGACCCAGAATGTGATTTGGATTACTGCGCGAATACTGCACGTGATATGAAGATTGAATACGCACTCAAAAATAATTTCGGTTTCGGCGGCACTAACGGAAGCTTAGTATTCAAAAAAGTATAACCATTTGCCGTAAATGCAAAAAGCCTGCAAATTAAGTTACGCAGGCTTTTTTATTGGCTGTACAGCTTGCTATCTATTAAGAAGATTTGTGTACATATACGATTGGAACTAGTTAATTGATCAACGCTATGGTTTAATTATGGCTCATGTCGCAAGCTCATTCATATCTCATTAATGGCAGTTTCAATCAAGCCATTTCGCCATTTGACCGCGGCTTCGCCTATGGAGATGGCGTTTTCCGGACATTGAAGATGATTAATGGCCAACCGCAACATTGGCCACAACATTATCAAAAACTTGTAGCAGATTGTGCTGCGATCAGTATTGTTTGCCCTAGCGCTGATCTCTTAATAAGTGACCTAGCACAGCTATTTAAGCCAGTTGAAACTGCAGTAGCCAAAATCATCATCACAAGAGGAGAGGGAGAACGCGGCTATGCAGCACCTGCCGTAACCATGCCTTTGCGTGCTGTGATTAAGTCTAACTTACCGCAATATCCTGAAACCAACTATACCAATGGCGTTGAATTACTTATCTGTGAAACGCGCTTGAATGCACAACCCAAACTCGCCGGCATCAAGCATTTGAATAGGCTAGAAAACGTATTGGCACGCATGGAATGGAATAATGAAGCCATATTCGACGGTCTCATGTTAGATGCTAAAGATAATGTCATTGAATGCACTATGGGCAACATCTTTGCCCAGTTTGGCGATATCCTGATCACCCCGGATTTAAGTGAATGTGGAGTTGCTGGCATTACGCGTCAGCAAATAATCAACCATGCTGCACCGCTCAATAAAACAATCAAGCCAGCGCAATTATCCTTGAGTCAATTAGTAAAGGCTGAAGAGGTGATTGTTTGCAACAGTTTATATGGAGCTTTCCAAGTCAGTAAAATCGGTACGAATATTTTCCTTCCCGGGAACCTAGCAAAAAAAATAAGAGAACTATTGGCGCATGATTAAACGGATCAAAAAATGGATAACCCTAAGTATATTAGGCGTTCTCACCTTAAGCATTGCCATGGTTTACTATGCATTAGCACCTTTGGAATTACAGCCGAATAGCCAGGAAATTATTATCCAAGCCAATAGCGGCCTTAGGAGCATAGCTAATCAATTAGTCCAACAAGGGGTGCTATATGAACCGTGGCGCTTTATTATTTTGGCAAAGCTTCTGCAAAAAGAACAATACTTACAACCAGGTAGCTACACGCTCAATAAAAACATCAATCCTTACCATCTTTTGCTATCGCTTAACCATGGCAAAACTACACAGGGCAGTGTAACTTTTATTGAAGGCCGTACCTTTGCGCAAATGCGGGACAAGTTAGCCAGGAATGATGCAATTAAATACACTGTAGGCACATTGTCAGAAGCTGAAATACTAAGCCTCATGGGCTATGGATATCGCTCTACTGAGGGTTTATTTTTCCCGGATACCTATTATTTTGACCGCGGCACCACAGATATTGTATTGCTGAAACGTAGCTATGATGCAATGCAAGTCAAGTTAGCGAAAGCATGGAGCACTCGGGATGCAAACCTGCCTTATAAAGATAGTTATCAGGCTTTGATTATGGCCTCTATCATCGAAAAGGAAACCGGTAAGGCCAGCGAACGCCCAATGATTGCCGGTGTTTTCATCAACCGTTTACGTATAGGCATGCGTTTGCAAACGGATCCATCGGTTATCTATGGCATAGGATTACGCTATGACGGAAATATCCGTAAAAAGGACTTGCTAGCGGATACACCTTACAATACCTATACTCGAACTGGTTTGCCGCCTACGCCAATTGCCATGCCAGGCTTGGCTTCGATTGAAGCGGCGCTGCATCCAGCCGATACCAAGGCTCTATATTTTGTAGGCAAGGGTGATGGCAGTCATGCTTTTTCGAATAACCTGGATGAACACAATCGTGCTGTCGCGAAATACCAACTGGGGAACCACAAATAATGACTGGTAGATTTATTACGCTGGAAGGAATGGATGGCGCGGGCAAAAGCACGCACATCCCTACCATTATCCAAGTGCTTGAAGCACGTGGTATAGAAGTGGTATCTACCAGGGAGCCAGGGGGAACAAAGCTGGGGGAGCGTTTGCGTGAATTGCTGTTGCATGAAACCATGCACGCTGAAACCGAGACTTTGTTGATGTTTGCCGCACGTCGTGAACACATTGCAACGGTGATTGAGCCTGCGCTCGCAAGGAATGCCTATGTGCTTTCAGACCGTTTTACTGATGCAACGTATGCTTACCAGAGTGGCGCAAAAGGTGTAGATATCAATAAAATACAGACACTGGAAACTTGGGTACAGGTAATATTGCAACCTGATATAACGCTATTATTCGATGTGCCCGTCGAAGTGAGTATGCAAAGATTGGCATTAGCGAGAGCGCCAGATAAATTCGAACGTGAAACCGCAGAGTTTTTCACACGAATCCGTCAGGCTTATTTACGCCGCGCTGAAGAAAACCCTGCAAGATTCCGTGTTATTGATGCAAACCAGCCTTTAGAAAACGTAACTAAATTAGTTCAAGATATTGTTGCAACATTATGATTACTAAACGATATGAATAAAATATATCCATGGCATTTAGAGGTTTGGAAAAAGCTGCAGCAGGATTCTCAGCGCTTACCACATGCGCTTTTATTACATGGTCAAGCTGGGATAGGAAAATATGATTTTGCCCTTAATCTAAGCCGTGCTTTGCTATGTAGCAATCCTACCGAAGAGGTTTTTGCCTGTGAAGCATGCTCAAGCTGCAACTGGTTTATTGAAGGCAACCATCCTGACTTCAATTTATTAAGCCCAGCGCAGGAGGCTGACTCTGAAGATGAGACTGTTACAGCCAAGAAAACAAAAAAGAAAACGCAGATATCCGTAAGCCAGATACGCGAACTAGCCAGTTTTACCTGCCTTTCCAGTCATCGTAGCGATGGTGTCCGTATTATATTGATTCACCCAGCAGAAGCATTAAATACGGCCTCTGCTAATGCATTGCTGAAAATGCTTGAAGAGCCATCGCCAGGCGTTGTGTTCATTCTGGTTTCCCACCAAATACAGCGTTTACTGCCCACTATCCTCAGCCGGTGTCATAAAATAGCCATGCCGATACCTAATGGATCAGATGCCATGGCCTGGTTATCTACCCAAGGAATAAACAATGCTGAAGCACAGCTGGATTACCTCGAAGGTTCGCCTATCAAGGTAATGGAACAGCAAAATGAGTTCAGCCAGCTAAAAGAGGTTTGGCGTTTATTAGCATTAGGAGAGAATCTACAACCCCATATTGGCGCGCTGGCACTCGTTGCCAATTCAGCAGAGTTTGGCATCATTGCTATACAGAAATGGCTTTATGATGTGGCAGCTATGCGCTTAAGTAAGCAAATTCGCTATCACACAGGACTTAGCAAGACTTTTCAAGAACTTGCCGAAAAGGTACACTTAAACCGTTTATTTGATTTGCAGAAGAAAGCAGATGAATTGCGCAAACTTGCTAATCATCCATTGAATCACGAATTGCAAATGGAGAGCTTGTTGCTTGAGTACACCAAGATTTTTCAGGCACTGAAAATTACTAAGATTAGCAGCACAATTAATTAATCGAGAAGATTATGGCTGAAAATGCAGTAGAAGACATCAAGAATTCTAGCGCTCCTAAACCTGGAGTGCTGTCGCTGGCAATAAAAGAAAAAGCGGCGCTATACGCTGCTTACATGCCATTCTTAAAGGGCGGTGGCTTATTTATTCCCACCAACAAACCTTTCAAGATTGGTGAAGAAGTCTTTATGTTACTTAGCCTGATCGATGACCCGCTTAAATTAAAAGTAGTCGGCCATGTCGCCTGGGTCTCACCTGCACCTCAAGCAAATCGGCCGCAGGGTATAGGCGTTCAGTTCAGTGAAAAAGACGGCGGCTTGGAAGCACGTAATAAAATTGAAGGTTTATTAGGGGCTGCACTTAAATCAGCACGGCCCACACATACGATGTAACTTTGTGAGTAATTTCAATCCAAAGTAATTAAAGGTAGTAGTTTCATGCTTGTTGATTCACATTGTCACCTCAATTTCCCTGAACTAGTAGCCAACTTATCCCTAATTCGGCAAGCGATGGTTGATAACGAAGTAAGTCATGCTTTGTGTGTATCAGTAACCCTGCCAGATTTTCCACAAGTACTAGCTCTCGCCGAAACTTACGATAATTTTTATGCCTCTGTTGGAGTCCATCCTGATTATGAAGACATAGAAGAGCCTACGGTAGAAGGCTTAGTGAGACTTGCAAGCCATCCTAAGATCATCGCCATAGGTGAAACTGGTCTAGATTATTTCAGGCTTAGCGGTGACTTGGAGTGGCAGCGTACACGCTTCCGTACTCATATACGCGCAGCCATTCAAAGTGGAAAACCCTTGATTATCCATACCCGTAGCGCGGCTGAAGATACCTTGCGTATTATGCGTGAAGAAAATGCACAGCAAATCGGCGGGGTGATGCATTGCTTTACAGAAAGCTTGGATGTTGCTTTGCAAGCGATTGAGCTGGGCTTTTATATTTCATTTTCTGGCATCGTTACTTTCAAAAATGCCCTTACAATCAAAGAAGTAGCCCAACACGTGCCTTTAGATCGCATATTGGTAGAGACCGATTCTCCCTATCTTGCGCCTGTACCATTCCGCGGTAAAACTAATCAGCCTAGCTACGTTAAGCATGTGGCCGAAGAAGTAGCAAAGCTACGTGGCATCTCACTTGAAGAAGTATCCACTGCGACAACTGCTAACTTTTTCAGCCTGTTCAAACATGCAGTGGAAACAAGCGCATGCAATTAACCATGTTAGGCGCAGGTTCAAGCGCTGGCACCCCTGTATTAGGTTGTCTATGTTCCACCTGTGTATCCCAAGACAAACGCAACAATAGAACCCGCTGCTCGAGTTTAATCACCCTGGATAACGGCAAGGTGATATTGATAGATACCGGTCCGGATTTACGCCAGCAGGCGCTTAGAGAGGGTTTTACCCACATAGATGCGGTGCTTTACACCCACACCCATGCTGATCACCTACATGGAATTGATGACTTGCGTGGCTTTTGCCAGATACAACGTTGCCAGATTCCCTTATATGCCAGCCCCGACGCAGTTCAACACATCAGCCAAAAATTTGGCTATACCCTGCGTGAGCCTAGCGATTTCTGGGACTTACCGGTGCTTAAAGCGATTTCAATTAACGAGCCTTTTGAACTATTTGAACAATGCATCATTCCTATTCCGCTCAAGCATGGGCGTAGTAATATTTTTGGTTATAGGGTAGGAGATATCGCCTACCTGACCGATGTATCTGAAATACCGCAAAGCTCTTTACATTTGCTACAAGGGCTTAAAGTGCTGTTGCTGGATTGCCTAAGAGAGGCAGCGCACCCTACGCATATCAATGTAACGCAAAGCCTGGCATATGCAGAAATGTTGCAGGCTGAAGCCACTTATCTCATTCATATGACGCATGAGCTGGAATATAGCGTTTTAACGGCTAAATTACCGCCTAACGTATATGTTGGATATGACGGATTAAAAGTGAGTACAACTTAATTACAGCAATCAGTCATCTATAAAGCAGTTCACACGTTATGCTAAACGGGTGAAGAGTGAGATAATAATAGAATCGTTTGGAGATTAAACAATCATGCAATTTAAGAAAATATGTTTTAGCTTAGTTATGGCATTCGTGCTTATCACGGCGATGTCTTCAGTAAATGCAGCATCACCTAAAAAGGGTAGTTACACAGAAGATGAATTCCTAACAGCTTTCAGTGGAAAAACAAAAAAAGTCGTCAATGAAAAGCTTGGCGAACCCGTAAAAAAAGAAATGTCAGTTAAGCCTACGGGCGCATCTGGCATGATGCAAAAGGCAGGGGCAGATGAAAAGAACTCCAAACCGGTTAAAGTTGAGATGTGGTACTACAAAAATCTTGTGAAATATGATCCGAAACGTACTTATAAAGAAACAGAAATTACCTTTGTCAACGATGTTGCAATGAATATCGCTTTCTTCAACAATAGGTAAAGCACAACTCTAATATAAACTCTATAGCAATCCCTACTAATATTATTGTGTTAGGGATTGCCTGCTTTGTAATAGCTTGAGTACGTATTGTTCAACAAAATCCAACAACGCCTCATCATCCACTAGGTCGACATTCTCTTGAATAAGGTCGATCATGGTGCCGGCCATATAGCTCTCAATGATATAAGGGTGCACATAACATTTCTTACAAATACTCGGCGTGTTACCCAGCTTTTTCGATGCCGCCTCAATAGCCATAACCACATTCTTTTTAGCCTGCGTAACATTTTCAAATGGCTCTTGCACCCTTAATGCCATAGTTGCATGCATGGTGCCCGACCAAGTTCTGAAATCTTTAGCTGTATAATCACGTCCCGTAATTTGCTTTAAGTACTCGTTCACATCAGTAGAATTTACGGGATGTCTCATACCATCGCTATCGATATACTGAAATAGCTCTTGGCCCGGGATGTCCATAAGACGCTTGATAAGGCGTGCCATGCGAGCATCTTGCAGATTAATATCATGCTCTATCTTGCTTTTACCTCGAAATTTAAACTTCACTACACTGCCGTTGATTTCCACATGGCGGTTACGCAGGGTGGTTAATCCGAATGATTTATTGGTTTTTACATATTCATCATTACCAATGCGTATCATGGTGTTTTCCAGTAGGTAGATGATAGTAGCCAGCACCTTCTCTTTACTTAATCCTGGTCGCGACAAATCTTCATCTACCTTTTGGCGAATTATAGGCAAATGTAAGCCAAAATCTATCATATGCTCATATTTAACCTCATCTCTAACGGTACGCCATTTTGCATGGTAGCGATATTGCTTGCGGCCCTTTGCATCACGTCCTGTCGCTTGCAAATGTCCATCCACATAAGGCGATATCCATACTTCCTGCCAAGCAGGGGGTATAGCTAGGGATTTGATGCGAGCCAGTTGCTTTTCATCTTTAATCACTACACCTTTGGCATCTAGGTAATTGAAGTTCTTACCGCGGCGCTGTCTTGTGAATCCTGCTATGTCATCATTGATATACCGCAACTTGCCAAGCCGGGCGGAAAGCGCCATATCCTGATGTAAAGAAAAGAGCGGCATTTCAGGACTAATCTGTAGGGGATTATTCATTATTGTTACAGTTTGATTAGTTCACTTGAAAAGAGATGTTACATTTTCAATAGCTTAACTCGGCAGGAGAAGAGGAGAATTACTAAAAAGCAGTAAGAAATATCTTACACAACTAGCAGTTTACACAGGTGATATTAGTCCATTCGGACTATCAGACAAAAAACGTTTGGTGCTATTATTTATCATTCACCCGATAGAGGTATTGACATGAATAATGAAATCAAAGAGTTTTTAAAAACTCTATCTATGTTCATTATCGGGATGGTGATTATCTTTTGGGTTTTGATTCCGACATTTATGAAACCGTTGATTTCTATTTTTGTATGAGTATGGCAACTAAAACAGCTAGGCTAGTAACAATTAAATCCTATTGTTTATTAAACTCAACAAAATATTTTAAGGTCTCAATATCTCAATATCTTTTATTATTTGTTTAAGAAAATTCATGGACAGTGGTATTAGATTTGAAAAATGACGTAACCACTTATGGATAATAATTCATTCAATAGGTTTCTCTATGCACTAGCTATAGCTTTATTCACCTATCAATTCGTCAGTTTCTATATGCAAAATGATTTAATAAATTTATTCGTAAGTATGTTTACCAACTCTTAAAAAAATAAGCATTTAAAGTTATTCAGCTAGCAATTGCGAATCGAGCTAGCAGCAGTACATCATCCTATAAAACTTTAGAGGTAGCGGGGTAATACAATCTCAAACGTTGTACCGTTTGCTTCAGAAGAGGTAACACTGACAGTCCCATCATGCGCTAATACTATCTCCCGAGCGATATATAACCCAAGACCCAAACTCGTTTTTTGTGAATAATCAACATTTTCGTTTTCCTCGAACCGAACCAAAGGTTCGAAAATGTGTTTGATTTTTGAAGGAGGTATAGCTTTACCTTTGTTGGTTATTGTAATAACAACAGAATTTTGTGAAGAGGTTAAGTTTATCTCTATTGGACTAGAAATAGTGCCATGTTGGATAGCATTACCCAATAGGTTAGAGAATACTTGAGCAATTCGGTCTTTGTCCCAATTCCCATCGAATGACCCATTCATTTCCCAAAGAATAATGTGTTCAGGATTGGAAATTCGCTGCTCTTCTATGATGTCTGCGCAAATCATGGCTAGATTCGTTGGTGCTAATACAACCGGTAGTCTTTTCCCTAGTTGGCTACGTGTAAAATCTATAAGATCACTTATCAATTTATTCATACGCTGTGAACTATTGTAAATCCGCGCAGCTACCGAAATGACCTTATCATTAACATCTTCATGGCGCATTAAAATGCTTGAACACATTATTGTTGTAGATAAAGGGTTTCGAAGATCGTGGCCAAGTATTGCCAAAAACGTGTCTTGTGAAGTTTTTAAGAGTGTTGAGTAACGTGCAACTGATTCTGCGATAGCTTGATCTATGGCTTCGTTAAAACGTGTAATATCTACGGGATCAGTAATTAACCCTTGTTTGGAATTTTGATCCCACAAGTGCAATACACTTGCGCGTAGTGCTCGATATTCGGAAAATAACTGACCTATTGTGAAACCGTGAGAAAGTCTCGCTTCTGCATGGTCCTCTGCTGCAGTACCCTCGGGACTTTCAGGGGCCATATCCTTAGATTTGTCTGCTTGCTCTTTTTCTGTTTGACTAGTGCTTAGATCTAGCGCAATTGTTTGCAACATCAGTTCAGCATGGTCACGAAGTGACTCACTACTCATTGTCAGGGCAGGGGGATTAATCGTTGTCGCGAATTCTTCCCATTGTTCTAGGATGGGCTCCATATTTTGTAAGATAAAGTCACCTAGCCTAATAGGATTTGTCATAGTTGTCCTCTAAAGTTGAGAAGGTCATTAAAATAAAACGTGAAGTTGTTACAGTATATACATACTAATGCTGACAAAGCCTATCAAAAATCTGCTATCAGTGTTTGCTTGGGTAAGTGATAATAACGTACATTTAAACTCATACCTAAGACTCAAGAAATTTGAACCTATCTAGCGAAGACAACTTTTATTTCAGCAATTAGTCCAGAATTAAAACGGTAGCTCTGCAGGAATAGGTTTTACGCAAGAGCATCATAGTTGGACTCCTTATGGGGATTGAATGAGTTTATCTCCTAAACATTGCAAATAACTCCACTGTAATTAACTGTACTGATTTTTTGTACCTTGTCTATGCCGTAGAAGATTTTGTGCAAATAAATTTTGGTGTAGTGCCTAAAAAGTGGAAGAATCGAATCTAGCTGCGCTGCTTTAAGGTTGTCAGAAAGGCTATACGACGCATTAAATGGAAGTCGTCGGGGTCTATGTCTATCTGAGGTAATTTTAATAAGCCTAATTTTGCCTTTTTCGAGCTATTTGTAGTTTTCCCTGTGTGATCAGTGATTGGGGAAGCCTCACTGCGCGAACTGAATCCATCATCCTTAATTATTCCTTAGACGTTAATAAATGCCAGGAGCATTTGTAAAGATTTTGATGACACTCTAAAAACTCTCAAGGCATCAGGCTTTAGACGCAGTCGAGGTCTAATGTTAATGCAATCGCAATATGATTTATTGTTCATGGTTAATTTCAAACTGTGAAGAGCATCGGTACTAGTTTTCGCTGGGGTTACATGCTTGACTCCATGGCCATATACTAAGTACTTACTTCGTATAATGTATATTATGTTAAATTACTTTAATATGTACACTGTAATAAAAAGCGATGTTTAGAAACATCCAACCAAAACAAGTTATCCCAACTAAGTGTTTCAATTAGTTGGTAAGAGTATTAAATAATTTAATTGGGATTTCTGACTGCTTTTTTGCACGTCTAACCAATTTTAATTTCACATTCCTATCCTTACGTATTATTATTTTTGCTCATACAGGTAATTTGAATGAATCATTTTTGGTGACTTAGTTTCTAATATCTATGAAACTTCTAAGTCCTAAAGAATTTAACAACTTACTATTGCCTGAAAATATCTCCGTTAAAGCCTATGAAGCCTGTATAGATATCTTTATCACTGGCAACACAATCCTTGATGTTTGCATAGTCCATGGCATTAAAGAAGATGAAGAAATAAGGAATTTATCAAAAGCCATCCAAACTATCCTTAAACAAGTTCTACAGCAATAACAATTAAGGGGCTTATCTATTGTTCTGTTACCAGCGATTTTTTAAAGTTTATACAGCTCAGAAATAACTAAAGACCAGCTTATGACTGACCTTTATTAAATGACATGAAATGAAGTTTATAATGCGGCTAACGGTATTGGCTGATTGTAATAATGCATCACCATCCAAAGTATTGCAATTAACACTGATACTATGACTATAGCTACTGTTTTATTCATATTATCCTCCACTAGTCAATGCGAATTTTTAATATACGCGTCTTTGATAACGACAAGTGTAAAAAACTGTATACCCAAATGAATAAAAGCAACCAGCAATATATGCATTAATATGACTGAACCACTTGGCTTAAATAGTACGAATAGGTAAGCTAACTACGAGGCGGTAGCGCAATGTTAAAAAAACATAGATACGTAATAATCACCCTTCTCTTGCTCATTATTGGTGGGACAAGCGCATTCGCGATTGATAACTACCTTGGAATATGGTGGTTCGCCGTTGAGATTTTTATTTTTTTAGCAGTTATAGTTTATGTCATAGCAAAAGACCGAAATGGACATGAATTTTAATTGCAGAAATATCCAATGATCAATTCAAGCCATTCTGATCCGGTGGCTTTTTTAATGATTATAAGTTCTGATAATATTGGTACGTATATTGGCCAATGAGTAGTCATTGAATTTTGTATTTCTTTGCTAATAATCGCTTTAGTTTTAGAAAACTAATGAAGGATAAAAAAACTCATGATAAGTTTACCAAAGTAATTTTTTTATTGTTGTGGTTCTTTTGGTCTGGCAAGTAATTAATTTTCAATTAAGTATTGGGGTTAAAACAGCCTAACTGGGTTGGTTCCGTAGCTGTAGGATAACGCTTACGCTTTTATAATAAAAATTCCTATTTCAATGAACGTTTATTTAATTTAATCTACTTTTGCTCAACCGGGATTAATCTCATAGTTATCCCCCTAAAAGCTGCCCAAAAAAGGCAGCTTTTTTGTTGTGAGTAGCTAATAATATTCAGTTCTGGATGATGGGGTATATCTCTTAAGTTGATAGAGCTTATACAGTTGGTTGATAACGAAGTAGCAGGGGCCTATAAACGTGCAGTATATTCCGCCCAGCAAAGCTAGTGACTGATGCACAACCTTAAGCTAAGCCTTTGCCTAGCAGTCAGGCTTTTCGCATAGATGTTAAAGGTGTAGAGCATACAAGGAGCCAAAAAATATTGTGGGTAAAAATGCACATGTTTGCATGCAGTAGTTAAGGTCTCGGGTAATTAATAAAAAATGTCGTCAAGTGTACAGATGTACCATTACGTTTAGACCCTGAAATGGCTTTAGCTTACAACGCCATTTATTAAGTTAAAAATGGCGTTAAGGTTCTATTACTAGCACTTTCTCTTTAGCAAGTAATCCACACTCAACTTCCCTGCCCCGCCGAATAATAACGGTAATAGCATCACAATAAATAATAGCGGTAGTTCGTAATTACCAAAACCATCGTTGGTTTCATCAACTATACGAAAGCCCGTAGTAAGCTCCCCTAGTGTGCTCCAGTGCTCAGGCCAATGAACCGCTGCAATTGCCACGATGGTTAATATAATCAAGGAGATCGAGAAAAAACGTGTAGCTAAACCAATAATCAAGGCCGCTGCACCGGCAATTTCAAAGAAGGTAGCGATATGCCAGCTTATACCCGGTGGTAATAAATTGAATGGGAACGGGAATGTAATATCCGCAAACCAATTGGTGCCATGTAGTTTTTCAAGCCCGGCTTTACCGAACTCCCACGCTAAAATCAGGCGCAGCAGTAGTTGTGGCAGACTATCAGCAAAAAAATCGAGATATGATATGGCTTTTTTGTAAGAGTTAATTCCACAAGTCACTAAACTAAAGTTCTGCATTCAAAATCCCCTTGGATTCATCGGTTGAATAATGCGAGTATTACTTTACCCGCCTGCTACTTGGTCGCTATAGGGGTGTGATACTTACAGGTTCCTTAAAAAATAAATGTGAGGATGGCTATTAGTCCCTAGGAATACTCTTGGATTTATCAGCCAATGCAGTTTTATAGTAAACCCGGATGCCAAGTAAGGCGATTAAGATGACGGCATATAACAAGGGCTCCCGGATGTCTTTTTTTACAAGCCACCAGAAATGTATCACAGCCAATATCGCAATTAAATATACCAATTGATGCAGCTTCTTCCAGTTATTTCGCAAGCGCCTTACCATGGCATTAGTAGAAGTTGCAGCCAGCGGCACAGCCAACATAAAAGCTGCAAAACCAACAAGAATGCGGGGATGTTTAGTAATGTCTTTAGTGATATCCAGCCAATTGAATGCAAAATCTAGCCAGACGTAGGTAATAATATGCAGGCATGCATAAAAGAACATAAATAAGCCTAACATGCGACGCAACTGAATTTGCCAGACACGGCCACTAATAAGCTTGATAGGGGTTAGCGCCAGAGTCACCAACAATATAAAAAGTGCCCAGAACCCAGTAGAACGCTCTATAAACTCCACCGGGTTTGCTGACAGGTCATCATGAAAACCAAGCCAAATAAGTCTGGCGAGCGGCACCAGGCACAGTGCAAAGACTAAACCCTTAATTCTTGAGATTTGGGCTTTATTAGGTGTGGCACTTAAGGAACGTAACATGGGAAAACCTTAGAAATTTTTTCGTAAATCCATACCAGCATATATCTGCCCTACCTGCTCTGTATAACCATTGAACATTTGCGTTTTAATGCGCCCGGCAAATAAGCCTGCACCAATACGTTTTTCTGAGGATTGCGTCCAGCGTGGATGTTCAACCTGAGGGTTTACATTTGCATAAAAGCCATATTCATTAGGGCCAGCTTTCATCCAACTGGTCGTAGGCATTTTATCCGTGAAGCGGATTTTTACTATGGCTTTAGCGCCTTTAAAACCATACTTCCAGGGCACAACCAACCGCATAGGCGCACCGTTTTGGTTAGGTAATTGCTCACCATATAAACCTACAGCCATAATAGTTAAAGGATTCATGGCTTCATCCATACGTAAGCCTTCGTTATAGGGCCAATCTAGTATCGGTATATTAGTGCCTGGCATTTCTTGGGGATCTGCTTTGGAAATGAATTCTACATATCTTGCATTGCTGTTCGGTTCAGCCCATTTAATCAATTGCGCTAAAGGGAAACCAATCCAGGGAATCACCATAGACCAGCCTTCTACACAGCGCATACGGTAGATGCGCTCTTCTAGCGGTGCTAATTTGAATATCTCGTCGATACTGATGGTTTTATTTTTTTTTACTTCGCCTTCTACAGCAACCGACCATGGGGATGGTTTGAATAACTTGGATTGGATAGCTGGTTCAGCTTTATCGGTGCCAAATTCGTAATAGTTATTATAGGTTGTCACATCCGCATATGGAGTGAGCTTCTCGCCCACGCCGTAGGTGCTTTTGGTATATCCAGTGATTTTCTGGTGGGACCTTAATGTAAGAGGCGGCGGTGTGTTGGCTCGCCCTATTAGCCTGCCGGCCCCTTCGGTGGTACCTGAATTTAAGGTGGCCGCTTGCAAGGCGGGGCTTAAAATTGCCGCAGAACTTGCCAACATACCAAAGCCAGCTTGTTGAATAAAATGCCGACGATTATCAAACACCTCTTTCGAGGTAATTTCAGAAGGAATGATGTCGGATTTTTTGTGAATGAGCATCGCGCTGGCCTTAACTAAAAGTATAAATAAACGTAAATAAGAAACGGATAATTTGACTGATCGTTAGTCGCCACAGTGCGCTTGCCCTTACATATTATTTTGCATTACATATTATTTGCATTTTTATTGCGGTTAAAACAAACCTTGTGTTTCTTGGTCAATTTCCTGAGCTAGCTCTTGGTCATGAGTATTTTTGGCAATGGTCTTGGCGTTCTCTACCAAGGTCTTTGCACCAGCAATATCACCATGGGCTACCTTAACCTTAGCTAGCAAGTAACTGCCTTGGGCCTCGTAGTACGCACCACCTTGGTCCTTGGCTATTTTGATAATTTTGTTCAGGACATTTTCAGCGCTATTATAATTTTTATTGAGGATGTAATAACGGCCAAGCTCAATACTGGAATGCGCATACTGATCTAAGGTGCCTATACGCTCATTCATAAAGTAAGCTTTGACCTGATATTCCAGCGCGTCGTCATTCTTATTCATTCGGTGGTAGGTATTTGCAATGTTTTCAAAGCTCTCACCGCGGTCATTATCATTCTCTACCAATTTACTTGCGGCTAAATAGGTATCTAAAGCCTCTTGATAGCGTTTGTTTTCAAAATAGGTATCCCCAATCAAGTTTTGGCTAATGCGCTCGAATTGCTGGTTTTTATCAGTTTTTGCATTAATGGCAGCCAGTTGATAGCTTGCGATTGCCTGGTTATATTGCTTAGCCTTCTTATAGGTATTACCACTCAGGATAGCAATGATCGTTTTGTCTAAAGGTGTTGTTGCCTGAGCCGCAGCCGCTTTGTAAGTAGTAATCGCCGCTTCTACATCGCCTTTTAGACTCAAAGCACGACCAAGACATATCAAGGCTTCCTTATCATTTTTATTGCCATGTAAAACTTTATTAGCAAGTTGCAATGCTGTGGCAGAGTCACCCTTTTCTACAGCAGAATTACAGGCTGAAGTCTCAGCATCCATTGCGTAAACATTGTTAATAAACAGGGAAATAGCGAGCAATACTAAAGTAAATTTCATTTGATATCCATTAATACAACTATAAAAATTTTTCCCACTGAACCGCGCCATTCGTAGCAAAGAAAAAGGGGTTTAATAACGATGGTTTGTTGTTATATAACAAAGGTAGGCCTTGTTCATTCACAATATTCCCACCTGCTTCATTTAATACGCAATGACCAGCAGCTGTATCCCATTCAAAAGTAGGTCCTAGCCTGGGATAAACATCCGCTGTGCCATCCGCTACCAAGCATATTTTAAGTGAGCTACCGATGCTAATAATTTCAGGAGCCACACCGAACTTCATTTGAATATTTTGAATGAAATCGAATAGATTCTGCTCTTGATGTGAACGACTACCCGCTATAATTGGTTTACATGCATCAAATTTTTTGATGCTTATTTTTTCACTTTCATGACCATTTAGTTGTTTATAAGCCCCAGATTGATAGCTGGCAAAATATAACAATTCTTTTACCGGTGCATAGACAACGCCTAAAACTGGACTATGGTTATCTATCAATGCGATATTGACCGTGAATTCACCGTTGCGCTTTACGAACTCTCGCGTGCCATCCAATGGGTCGATCAGCCAGTATCGGCGCCACTGATTGCGAATGCCGGGTAAAATATCTTCAGACTCTTCGGAGATGCTAGGAATATCCGGAGTAAGCTGTTTAAGCGCATTAACAATAATATTGTGTGCGGCGACATCTGCCTGGGTCAAGGGCGAATTATCTTCTTTTTTTATCACGCTGAAGTCGGTGGAATAGACTTCCATAATCGCCTCGCCAGCAGCTTTAGCGATCGCGATTACCGGTTCTAGGTATTGCTGGTAATCTTGCTGGCTCATGACAGCAGCACCAATAATGCAGCTTCATCCAGGATGTTTACACCCAATTCCTGTGCTTTATCTAACTTGCTGCCGGCATCCGCGCCCGCCACTACATAATTAGTTTTTTTAGAGACACTACCACTAACTTTACCACCGCCTGCTTCAATTTTCTCCTTGGCTTCATCACGCGATAAATTCGGCAAGGTGCCGGTGAGTACGAAAGTCTTACCTATTAGATGCCCGGTTGCTACTTGCTTGCCATCTGTTTCAGCCCAGTTAATACCGGCAGCTAACAAGGCCGCGATTACTTCTCGGTTATGCTCCTCGCCCAAGAAGTTAATAATAGATTCTGCAACCACAGGGCCTACGTCGTTCACATTCAGCAAGTCTTCAGCATTGGCTTGCATGAGCGCAGGTAATTTACCGAAGTGCTTTGCCAAATCTTTGGCAGTGGCTTCGCCGACGTTACGCATACCAAGCGCGTAGATAAAGCGTGCCAGCGTAGTCTTTTTGCTATGTTCAAGCGCATCCAGCACGTTTTGCGCAGACTTAGTGGCCATTCTCTCCAAACTGCTTAGCGTTGCTAAGTCGAGCTTGTAAATGTCTGCCAAGGTATGAACTAGGTTCGCTTCAACCAATTGATCTACTAACTTCTCACCTAGCCCTTCGATATCCATAGCGCGGCGAGATGCGAAATGCGTCACGGCTTGTTTGCGCTGTGCCGGGCAAAATAGACCACCGGTGCAACGTGCTACCGCTTCATCTGCCTGTTTGAGGATATGCGAGCCACATTCCGGGCAAACAGCCGGCATTTCAAAGCGACGGGCATTGCTAGGCCGGCGTTCAACTAATACACCCACGACCTCTGGAATCACGTCCCCTGCCCTGCGTACGCTGACGGTATCGCCGATATGCACGTCTTTACGGCGTACTTCATCCTCATTATGCAGCGTGGCATTGGTGACAATTACGCCACCGACAAATACCGGTTTAAGACGAGCAACAGGGGTGATAGCGCCAGTGCGGCCTACTTGCACAGTAATGTCTTCAACAATTGTCAGCGCTTCCTGCGCGGGGAATTTATGGGCAATGGCCCAGCGAGGTGCTCGTGATACGAAACCAAGCTCATGCTGATGGCGAAATTGGTTGACCTTATAAACGACACCATCGATATCGAATGGTAACTGATCACGTATCTGGCCTATCTTCTGGTAATAGGTTTTCAACCCCTCTAAACCCTGCACAACCGCGCGTTGGTTGCTGACCGGCAGAAATAGACTTTGTATGTAATCCATGGCCGTACTATGGCTGCTGAATGACGGTACACCTTCTGATGCACCCAAGCCATACGCAAAGAAAGTGAGAGGACGCTTTGCGGTGATATTAGGGTCTAACTGGCGCAGACTACCAGCCGCGGCATTGCGTGGATTGGCAAATAGCTTGTCACCGTTTGCCTGTTGTGTTTGGTTGAGCTTTTCAAAATCGCGTTTTAGCATGAGCACTTCGCCGCGAACTTCCAGTAATTTCGGAGCGTTTTCGCAATTCAAACGCAAGGGAATGGCGCGCAAAGTACGCAGATTATGCGTGACATCTTCGCCGGTATAGCCATCACCACGTGTTGCACCTTGAATAAAAATACCATTTTCATAAGTAAGTGTAATCGCCAAGCCGTCAAATTTTGGTTCAACTGCATATTCGACCTCGGCTATACCTAAGGCTTCACGAATGCGCTTATCAAAA
>JACDEP010000020.1:0-2150 GCA_013816325.1 Methylotenera sp. | reverse complement strand
CTTCTAACTCGGTATCTTCGAACGCATTATTGAGCGACAGCATGGCCTGGCGATGCGTAATACTATTAAAGGCATTGACTGCTGATCCGCTGACGCGCTGGGTGGGGGAGTCGGTGGTGATGAATTCTGGATGGTCAGATTCAAAGGCTTTAAGCTCACGAGTCAGCCTGTCGTACTCGCTATCCGGTACAGATGGCGCATCTAGTGCATAGTATTCGTGATCATAACGTGCGAGCAAAGCACGTAATTCCGCATAACGAACGCTTAAATCTTCACTACTGGCCAACATTTAAGAGAATAACCTGTGTGCACTATCAGAACCTGGAATAATGCCGCGAACCAGCATGGTGGCATGGATGACCTTGAGTTGCTGGCGGATTTTTTCAATCAGGATGTCACCTAGCACTCTGTTGTTGTCATCTACTAACGTCGCATTCAAACCTATTTCCATTTGTCTGGCGATTTGCACCATATGGTTAAAAGCTTCTGCACATTGTTTAACATGTGGAATATCGAGCTGGAAAGTCACACCTTTGACTACGGAAGACCTTAACATCTCCGGGCTGAAAGGATTAACATCACGGTTTACCATTACAAAAGATGGGTGCTTGTGAGAACTATCATCAAAAAATTTGAAAGCGCCATCTGCATCCAATGTTAAACCCTGCGCTTCGGCCAAGCCGCGAAGCTTAGTACCGGTAAATGCGCCATTTTCACCGTGTGCAAGATGAAAGCCCATGGTCTTGTCTACTTCAATACAGAAGCTATCCAATGCGGTTGCGGTTGTATAAGCATCGCCAGGGCTTTGCCATTCCACGTGGGCATTGATATCTAAACCGAAGGCTTCCACAGCTAATTGAAAACGGTTCAATGCTTGACGCGAAGCAGGTCCGCCACGGTCCGCCAATTGCAAACTACAGGCTACTCTCGTGATTGGCAAGCTGGCAATCGCCTTATCCAAGTCATGCCATATCTTGCTGTCATCAAGAACATGTACAAATACTGGTTTATCATAACCTTGCAAAAGACCTGTTAATGCGCTTTTCAGGCTACTTAGCGGTGTTTCTTGCGCAAGGTAAAGCAAGGCAGTCAGATCTATTTGCGAATGTAGCATAGCTGGCAAAGCTTCTACGGGTTCCTCTACTTTTACATCACCATAAGTCGCCATTTCTTCGTGGGCTTTTGTCGCTGTTGGCTCATCTTCTTCGTATTTATAGTTTGATGTGGTATTGGTAGTCTGGCTAAATGCCTCGCTAAATATTGCCTTGATATCTTCGTGCTGGGCTAGGTCACTTGTGAAGCCTAACTTCTGGTCTTTAAACTCAGGGTCAATAAAGTCAGGGTCAATAAATTTGGAACTAATGTCATGGCCTTTTGATTTAGTTTGCTCGAGTCGTGTATAAACAGTGTCGATAGACTCTTCTTCAAGATATGCCTCATCAGTTGTATAAGCATGCGTAGGCTGATTGTAATGACCTGATTCATTGTTTGAAACATGGCGTGCGGCAAAGTCATCGCCTTGGAAATCATCATTTAAAGCATTCGGCGATCTATCGGAAACTGCTGCATTTTTTATTGAGAAGTCTTTGACGTCAGCGTCGTCCAAGCTTTGATAAACACTATTGATGTCCAGCTTGGGATTATCTAACAAGGCATCGCTTTGCAAGGGAGAGAAGCTACTTTCCACCTGCTTGTGAAAACGCCTTTCCTGCCACCAATTAATAACCACTACAGCGCATATAATCAATACGCCAATCACTATCAATATTATTTGTAAATCACTCATTCTTTAGCTTTCAACTTTAAATCTGGCTACTGAGTAGCGAACTCTTCCACCATGCGCACGGCGGCTTCCATGTCAACATCGACAATACGAGAAACGCCAGATTCCTGCATAGTAACACCTATCAATTGCTGCGCCATTTCCATGGTAATTTTATTATGACTCACATAAAGAAACTGCGTTTTCTCTGACATTTTCTTCACCATCGCGCAAAAACGTTCGGTATTGCTATCATCCAGTGGGGCATCCACTTCATCCATCAGGCAGAATGGCGCCGGATTTAACCTGAACAGCGCAAACACCAAGGCCAGCGCCGTTAATGCTTTTTCACCGCCTGATAGTAGGTGAATCGTACTGTTCTTTTTAC
>JACDEP010000139.1 GCA_013816325.1 Methylotenera sp. | reverse complement strand
GCCACCATCGCCAACGAAGGTTTTTGTTGTTAATTAGGAAATACATATTTATCTGGATACTTTTTATCTGGTACTTTATTCGATTACTTTTCAATTGCTATTGCTGGTTAAAACTGGTCTGTTGAAATAAATCGCAGGGTATCACCCAGATGGTCGATAAGGGCATCTACTGTATTTATTTCTATACTATACCCCTGATTATAGCCATAAGGCACGGTAAATATATAGCACCCCGCGTTGCGCGCCGCTTGTATATCCGTTTTTGAATCACCTATCAGCACCGCTTCTTGTACCGAAATACCAAACTTTTCGCAGATATAAAATATCTGGTCAGGCTCAGGTTTCTTCTTTTTTAAGGTATCACCAGATACCACAAAATCAAAATATTGCGCTAGACCACTTTTTTCCAGCAAAGGCTTGGTAAACGCTGCGGGTTTATTGGTAACACAGGCTAGATGCATACCCGCACCTTTAAGCGCTTGCAATGCTTCAATTACTTTTGGGTAAGGCTTACTTTCAGCGACCACTTGTGCATACGCATCAAAAAACAAGTTCTGCGCTTTAGCCAATAAATCGGCATCTGGTTCTGCGGTCAAATGACCCGTCAGGCAACGTTTGATTAAAGTAATCGCGCCTTCACCGATATAGCCTTGTATTTGCTTGGCAGCCAGCACCGGTCTATCCATTGCAGCCAACATATGATTCGCCGCCCGGGCAATTTCGGGCGCAGTATGGATTAGCGTACCGTCAAGATCAATCATGACGGCTTTGACCTTAAATTTACTCAACACTTCTCTAGCCTAAAGTTAAATATCAGCACAAGACTTACGCATCAAGAAAATTAATTATCTGCATACTTTCGAATAACTATACGAAGCGTATGTAAGTCATAATTTTATGCAACACCGTACTTGCAGCGATAATTTATTTTTTTACTTAACAGTTGCCAATGAAGCACGCATTGCGCTTACTACTGTGTCGTAGCGATTTTTGTCATTTTCATTTGGCGCACCAAAAATCGCGCTACCGGCCACGAACGTATCTGCACCTGCACGGGCGATATCGGCAATATTCTGCGCGTTAACACCGCCATCGACTTCTAGCCAAATTTGACGACCGGTTTTTTCGTAATAAGCATCGATACGTGCGCGCGCAAGTTTGAGTTTTTCTAATGTTTCTGGGATGAATTTTTGACCACCGAAGCCAGGGTTTACTGACATCAATAAAATCATATCGACCTTATCCATCACGTGGTCCAAGTAACTTAGTGAAGTCGCCGGGTTAAATACTAGACCAGATTTACAGCCTAATTCACGCACCATCGCCAAGCTACGGTCAATATGATCAGAAGCCTCCGGGTGAAAAGTGATGATATTAGCGCCAGCTTTAGCGAAGTCAGGAATAATGCGGTCTACTGGCTTTACCATTAAATGCACGTCAATCAGCGCGCCGACTTTCTTGGCTGTTTCGCGAATCGCGTCACATACCAATGGACCTATCGTCAGATTGGGAACGTAATGGTTATCCATCACATCAAAATGCACGATATCCGTACCTGAATTGATGACGTCTTCGATTTCTTGGCCAAGTTTGGCAAAGTTTGCAGAAAGAATACTCGGGGCGATTCTAAAAGTTTTATCCATGGCTAACATCCATTATTTATTAAAGTAAGACAAGTACACTGCGTTAAAACAGCGCTAAACCATTATTTTAACTTTATTTCTTGGTTTGCATAAGGTTTACATAAGCTTCTTGCTTAACATAAGCCAATACGCGAAAATTACGACTTGGGCCAACAGCTCTTTATGATGTATGAGTTATTATTTGAGATGTAGCGTTAGGAGACGCAAAGCGAATGACGCAGGCATATCAAACCACTAGGCAGTGCTTAAAAACGAGCGTAACTGTACGATTCGCTTGTGTAGCAATGTAGCCAAACCACTATGCAACTCTATGTCATCGGCGTGAACCATACTACTGCGCCTATCCAAATCCGCGAACATGTTGCTTTTGACAGCGAACATCTGGGCAGTGCTTTGCGCGAATTGACCCTGCGCGATGCCAGCGAAGCCGCGATACTTTCTACCTGCAACCGTACCGAACTCTATTGCAGCACTGATAACCCAACTAAGCCGCTGCACTGGCTTATGCAATACCATAAGCTCGAAACAAACAACATTCAACCTTATATTTACACCTTGCCAGATAATGAGGCGGTAAAGCATGCCTTCCGTGTGGCTTCGGGCCTAGATAGCATGGTACTTGGTGAACCCCAAATTTTGGGGCAGTTCAAGCAATCCGTTAAAATCGCCCAAGACGCAGGTACGTTAGGCACGCTATTACATAAATTGTTCCAACGCACGTTTGAAGTGGCAAAAGAAGTACGCACCAACACAGACATTGGTGCCAATTCTATCTCCATGGCTGCAGCAGCCGTGAAACTTGCGCAACGTATCTTTGGTGACATTAGCCAGCAAAAAGTATTATTCATTGGCGCAGGGGAAATGATATCGCTATGCGCCGATCATTTTGCCGCCCAAAAACCAAAGTCCATCGTCGTTGCCAACCGCACTTTAGAACGCGGGGTAGAATTGGCCGACAAAATCAGCGGTCAGGCCATTCTACTAAATGACCTGCCGGAACGTTTTGCCGATTTCGATATTGTTGTCACTTCCACCGCTAGCCAATTGCCGATTATTGGTTTGGGTATGGTGGAAAGCGCAATTAAGACGCGGCGCCATAGGCCGATTTTTATGGTGGATTTAGCCGTCCCGCGCGATATTGAGCCCGAGGTAGCGCAATTGGATGACGTATTTTTATACACTGTTGATGACCTCGCGCAAGTAGTGACCGACGGCATGGTGAATCGCCAAGAAGCCGCAATTGATGCGGAGATAATTGTGCAGGCGCGTGTTGAAAATTTCATGAGCTGGATGAAAAAGCGCGATGCAGTGCCGACCATCAAGGCGCTGCGTGACCAAGCCGAAGCGATGCGCAAAATTGAACTGGAAAAAGCCTTGAAGCTTATCCAAAAAGGCGAGAACCCGGATAAAGTGCTGGAAGCCTTGAGCACGGCGCTTACTAATAAATTCCTGCATGCGCCCAGCCACGTGCTTAACCAAGCGCATGGGGATGAGCACACCAGACTTGAACAACTCATGAAACAAATTTACCAAATTAAAAGTTAACGGTACCAAATGAAACCAAGCATGATCAAAAAGCTCGCTACACTGAGCGACCGCCTTGAAGAACTCAACCGCCTGATGAGTAGCGAAGGCGTCACTAACAATATGGATACGTATAGAAAACTGACGCAGGAGCATGCGGAAATCACACCGATTGTCGAGCAGTATCACGCGTTCGAGCAGGCCGAAGCTGATATAGCCGAAGCGCAGAGCATGATGAGCGACCCGGACATGAAGGAGTTCGCACAGGAAGAAATCGACAATGGCAAAGCCAAGCTAGAAGCTATTGAAAAAGCGCTACAAACCTTGTTGTTGCCCAAAGATCCTAACGATGAAAAAGGCCTATTCCTGGAGATTCGCGCCGGTACGGGGGGTGACGAATCCGGTTTGTTCGCTGGCGATTTGTTCCGTATGTACAGCCGTTATGCAGAGCGCCAGCGCTGGAAGGTGGAAATCATGTCTGCCAATGAATCAGAGATTGGCGGCTACAAAGAAATCATCGCAAAAATTGACGGACAAGGCGCATACTCGAAATTGAAGTTCGAATCTGGCGTGCATCGCGTGCAACGCGTGCCAGATACCGAGACCCAAGGTCGCATCCATACATCCGCTTGTACCGTGGCGGTGTTACCGGAAGTGGATGAGATTAATGATGTGGTGATCAATCCGGCGGATATCCGTATCGATACCTATCGCGCTTCTGGCGCAGGCGGTCAGCACATCAACAAAACCGATTCCGCCGTGCGCATTACCCACAACCCTACAGGTATCGTGGTGGAATGCCAAGAAGGTCGAAGCCAGCACGCTAACAAAGCCCAGGCAATGCAGGTGCTTGCCGCACGAATCAAAGCTGCGCAGGTTAATGAGCAACAAAGTAAAATCGCCAGCGAGCGTAAATCCCTGATTGGTTCGGGTGACCGTTCTGAGCGTATTCGCACTTACAACTATCCGCAAGGCCGCATCACTGACCACCGTATTAACCTCACGCTGTATAAAATCGACGCGATTACCGAAGGCGATATGGACGAATTAATAGGCGCGTTAATGGCGGAACATCAAGCGGATCTGCTTGCTTCATTAGGTGAGGATAATTAAGTAAAGATAGTTAAGTGAAGATAAATAAGTGCAGAAATTAAGTGCAGTAATTAAATGAAGACCGCAGGATGAAATCAAGTGGTAGAAATTATTAAATCGTTTGTATGGCGGCCATGACGCTACCTTCTGTCCATACCGTGCGCGAGGTTTTGCTGCAAGCGCAGCAGTTATTAACCGATGCCTTAGCCATAGAACCATATGAAGCACGTCTGGAAGCGCAACTCCTATTGCAAACAGCTTTAAACTTAGACCGCGCATGGCTGATTTCTCATGAAAACGATGCTCTGGGAGCCAATATCCATGCGGTGTTTCAGGCATCTATTTTACGACGTTCACATGGCGAACCGATTGCTTATATCTTAGGGCGACGTGAATTTTTCGGGTTGGATTTGATGGTTACGCCAGCCACACTGATTCCGCGGCCGGATACCGAAACGTTAGTCGAAGCTGCTTTAGCTAAACTCTCCGAAGATAAACATCTTTCCATATTGGATTTAGGCACAGGCTCCGGTGCGATAGCGCTGGCGATTGCAAAAAATTGTCCACAGGCCAATGTTACGGCGGTCGATGCATCAAGCGCCGCACTTGATGTTGCTAAAAACAATGCATATCAGCTAAATATTCCTAACGTCCAGTTTCAAGCTAGCAACTGGTTCGATGCCTTAACGCATCAAAGATTTGATGTGATCGTGAGTAACCCGCCTTATATCGAGCAGGATGATAAGCACCTCAAACAAGGGGATTTGCGCTTTGAGCCAATAACTGCCTTGGCTTCCGGCACCGATGGTTTAAATGATATCCGCCAGATTGTTGCCGATTGCCTTATTTATTTAAAGCCCCAGGGCTGGCTGATGCTGGAACATGGTTACCAGCAAGCTCCAGCAGTTGCTGATTTAATGGCCAATATTGGTTTAGTGGATATTGCAACGTTTCAGGATTTAAGCGGCAATGACCGCGTAACGATTGGTAAAAATTCGCTTATTGTCAGCACACATTGGGATTAAGGATATTTTGCGCTAGTTTGATTAGTAGAACAGTGAATCGGCGTTGCGATACATCCATAAATGATTTTTTTTTGCTTCACATAGTATAATCTCGCGATGCAAGAAATTAACTCTGTAGGCCTTGTAGCCCCCCAAACCGCCCATTTCAGCACACCGCTGCCATTAAAAAGCGGTGCCATCTTGCCACAATTTGACCTGGTGTATGAAACCTATGGTCAATTGAATGCAGATAAATCCAATGCGGTGCTGATCTGCCATGCGTTGTCAGGCACGCATCATGTGGCTGGCAGATATAAGCCGGAAGATAAAAATCCTGGCTGGTGGGATAACCTAGTAGGGCCTAATAAACCGCTGGATACCAATAAATTCTTTGTGATTGGTGTAAACAACCTAGCCGGTTGTGATGGCAGTACCGGCGCTGCCAGTATCAACCCTGCTACGCAAAAAGCCTGGGGTTCCGCGTTTCCAGTGCTTACGGTAGAAGATTGGGTGAAGTCGCAAGCCTTGTTAACGGATTATCTAGGCATCACGCAGCTAGCTGCTGTCGTTGGAGGTAGCCTAGGC